>JAFQFS010000102.1 GCA_017398585.1 Clostridia bacterium | reverse complement strand
AGGGGAAACCTCCCCTCCTCTGGCGCGGGTGATTCACAAGAGGCTTCGCGCGAAAGCCTCTTGTGCGCCTGTCCCGCGTAGGGACATAAAAATAAAGAAAAATGACTTGAAAAGTCATTTTTCCACCTTCCGCACCGAAGGTGCGCAAAAACAGGAAATATGCAGTTTCTATATTTTATAGAAAAAACTTCATTATTAAAATAAAGGAGAAAGTTATGCAGAAACTACTGACCGGTGCCGCATACCACGGCAACCGTATGCTCCACCACGCGCAGGCCGACCTGCGTGATATGGCGGACAACCACATGAACCTTGTCGTGCATATGTTTTCCCATACCGACTGGGACCGACACTGCCGTGTCATGAAGGATATGGTGGAAATCTCCGAAGAAGCGGGACTCGAAGTCTGGGTGGACAACTGGGGACTCGGCGGCCCGCCCGGCGATAAATCCCACTTCCTCGCGCTGCATCCGGAAGCGCATCAGGTCTTCTCGGACGGCGAAATGGCACCGACCCGTGCCTGCCTGAACGCACCGTCCTTCCGTGCTTTCGTGAAGGAATGGATCGACACGGTCGCCTACATCGGCGGCAAAACGATCTTCTGGGACGAGCCGCATCTCCCGATGAAGGGGGACGGCGTCTACTCCTGTACCTGCCCGGTCTGCCGCGCAAAGTTTGAAGCGAAGTACAACCGTCCGATGCCGGAAAAAATGGACGCGGATGCGGAAGAATTCCGTACGGCAACCATTGTGGACTACTTCGAGGACATCTGCTCCTACGCCGCATCGAAGGGCATCAGAAACACCGTCTGCGTCATGCTGAGCGACAACATCGGCATCAACCTCGACACCATCGGACGCCTCGGCGCGATCCCGACTCTCGACAACATCGGCAGCGACCCCTACTGGGGATACTCCGGCGTGAATCCGTACGAATTCGTCTACAACGGCACCCGCCGCAACCTCGAAGTCGCGGAAGCCTTCGGCAAGGATCACAACATCTGGATCCAGTCCTACGCTACCCCCCGCGGCATGGAAGAGGAAATCGTTCAGGCAACCGAAGCCGCCTACGACGCCGGTGCCCGCACCATCATCGCCTGGGGCTACTTCGGCAGCATCTCCAACGACTACTCCGCCAAGAACCCCTACCTCGTCCGCGCCAAACTCAATCAGGCATTCGCCCGCATCTGGGACTGGGAACGCGACCGCATTCTTGCGGAAAACCGCGCTAAGTTTATGAAATAATGTTTTTTCTTGAGGGGGACCTTTTCAGAGGAAAGGTCCCCCTCAAAGACGAATGCCCCCGCAGACCCCCTCCCGAATTCGACAAATTAACCTATCCCCATATTGATTATTCGTCCGCGATATGATATAATACTACATATTATAGAGGAAAGGGAGAGGGAGCTTGAATAAGATCATACGATCCGCACTGGCGGCGATGTCGAAGTATGATATTGATCTGAAGAACAATTATGAGCAGACGAGACAGTTTCAGCATGCGACGCGGCCGTATGTCAAGAGGATAACCTGCAATCATATGGACCGGATCCTGCACCTGAAGGGCAGGGATCTGCTGGTACGCGCGTTTTCCCATACCGGGAAGGTCGAGCCGATCCTGATCTTTTTCCATGGCGGCGGATTTGTCACCGGGGATTTTGACAGCTACAGCAACATCTGCGCGAACCTTTCCGAGGAACTCGGGCGGAAGGTGCTGGCGGTCGATTACCGGCTCGCGCCCGAACACCGGTTTCCGGCAGGTCCCGAGGACTGCTACGATGCCGCGCAGGAACTGCTGAAGCACTGCGTGGACTGGTATCAGGCGGACCCCGCCGAGGCTGTTTTCATCGGCGACAGCGCCGGTGCGACGCTTTCCTGCGTCGTGTCCATGATGGCGCGCGACCGCGGCGGACTGCTCCCGAAACAGCAGATCCTCATCTATCCTGCCGCGTGGTGTGACTACGGCGACGATACGCCGTTTCAGTCCGTCATCGAAAACGGTACGGAGTACCTCCTCACGCAGAAACAGCTCATCGACTATATGGATCTCTACGCCGCGAAGCCGGAGGATAAACATCATCCCTACTTTGCGCCTCTGCGGCATACCGATTTCTCCCGCCTGCCCGAAACGCTCGTTGTTACCATGGAGTATGACCCCCTCCGCGACGAGGGCGAGGCTCTGGCACAAAAACTCCGGGAGGGCGGTGTACGTACGGTGTCGCACCGGATCAGAAACGGCATCCACGGCATGCTTGCCCTGCCGCCGTCCGCGCCCCTCACCCGCGATATTTACCGATATATCACCGAATTTATTACCGATACGGAAGTTGACAATTGACATGTGGAAACGAAAAGAAGCTAAGTGGAAACGCCTTGACAATGCGGCAAAGATTTTCCCCGCACTCGCCGGACAGGAGGACAGCGAAGTCTTCCGGATCGCCTGCGCCCTCCATGAGGACGTCGATCCCGAAATCCTGCAGGCGGCGGTCGACGCCGCTGTGGACGAACACCCCTCCTTCACGGATACCATCCGCGCGGGGGTCTTCTGGTATTACCTCGAGGACACCGGCATGCGTCCGAAGGTGCATGAGGAAAAGGATTCGCCCCTTCAGCCCCTCTACGACGAACGTGCCCGCCTGCTCATCGACATTTCCTACTACCGGAAACGGATCAATTTTGAAATTTTCCATGCCATTGCCGACGGCACCGGCGCGATGATCTTCTTCCGCACGATCCTCACGAACTACCTTACCCTCGCCCATGCGGACGAGCTGGAGGGCGTCCGGATCGAACGGTATGACTCCACAGAGCGCGAAAAAGCCGCCGACGGCTTCACGGAATACTTCGAACCCGGAAAGGGAAGCAGCACGAATTTTGAATTTCTCGGCTCCCGTGCGGACAAGGTCAAGGTCTACCAGTTCCGCGAGAGCCGTACGCCGGACTGCCGGCAGCTCGTGACCGAAGGGGAAACGTCCGTCGCGGCGGTCAAAAAGGCGGCGAAAGCCGAGGGCGCGACGATCACGGAGTTCATCTGCGCCATCCTCATCCGGAGCATTCACGAGGCAATGCCCCGCAACGAATACAACAAAACCATTAGCATCGCGGTTCCCGTGAATCTGCGGAACTATTTCAAATCCAACACCATGCGGAACTTCTTCGGCATGATCGAGATCCGTTACAATTTCGGAACGGAGGGTCCGCACGAGCTGTCGGACATCATCCTCTCCGTGCGCAGGTCGTTCGAAACGGAACTGACGTTCGAAAACATGCAGCAGAAGATCGCTTCGCAGGTGAAAATGGAACGTCATCCGATCGTGCGCGTCTGTCCGCTTGTTCTGAAAGACCTCATCATGGTTATCCTGCAGGGCGTTTCGATGAAGCGGCGCACCATCTGCCTCTCCAACGTCGGACGCATCGAGATCCAGCCGGAGCTGGCGCAGTACATCCGCAACTTCGACCTGTTCAACAGCAGTTCGAAGAGGCAGGTCTGCATGTGCTCCTTCGGTGACAGCATGGTCATCTCCTTCTCCGGAGTGCTTGCCGAACACGATGTGGAACGTGCTTTCTTCCGCAGCCTTGCCAAATATGACGAAAACCTGACGATATCGACCAACTATTCCGCGAAGGAATTTTAATCCATAGTACAAGTAGAAAGGCTCCCTCCGAAGACCGGAACGGTCTTCATGGGAGCTGTCACGAAGTGACTGAGGGAGAACGCGTCACGAACAATTTCAGCTCTCTGCCGAAGGCGTGTGGCTGTGGTTTCTGCTTTGATTACAAAATATAGCGACTCAAACCGATTGTGCCGCGGTCTCCTTCCACCACTTCGTGGTCCCCCTTCCTCCGAAGACCGTTCCGGTCTTCCAAGGAAGGCATTTGGATATAACTTATTTTCTACTTCGGATTACAATATTTATCTGGCACTACGGGTAATTTTAATATTTTCCGAATGATTTGTGCTGCTGCACGGCAGCAGAATGGAGCTTTTTTATGCTGAGACAGAGATGTTCCTCCTGCGGGGTAAAACTCACCGGAGAACGGCGGGCGTGTCCGCTGTGCGGGCGGAAGCTCGACGGGAACGTGACGGAGGAATCGTACGAGATTTTTCCGCAGGTCCCCGTGAAATTCACGTACGACCTGATTTTCAAGATCACGACGTTTGTCGGGATCCTGGCGATTATTGTGATCAACATCATCAACTATGTCTTCATCCCGCATCTGGCAATCTACGTCCCGCTGACGCTCGGCGTGGTCTGCGCGTGGACGATCATCAACGTCGGATTCGTCCAGCGGAAAAACATAGCGAAAAACATCATGTACGAAGCGGTGATCGTCGTCCTGCTGTGCATCCTCTGGGACAAGGCGAACGGCTGGCGCGGCTGGAGCGTCGACTACGTCCTGCCGACCGTGTCCGCGTCGCTGTGCATCTTCTACTTCATCATGGGGATCGCTGACAGCCGCCGCCTCACCACGAATGCCGGGTATTTCATGATCAGCATGATCGGCATCGTCATCACTGCCGTCCTGATGTACCTCGGCATTTTCGAGGGCGTGGCGCAGTATTTCGCCGTCATCGCCGTCGGCGTCGGTCTGACTCTCCTGATCGCACAGATCGTTTTCCGGGGACGCAGCTTCTTCTCCGAGGTGTACCGCTGGATTCATATGTGATAAATAACTAAGAACTAAGAGCTAAGAGTGAATAGCTGTACCGGAACATCCGTTCGCGGGCGGACGTGAAATCCAGCCTCAGCTATTCACTCTTCACTATTAGCTCTTAGTTATTTTAATTTCCTCTTGCATTCTTCTGTAGGATATGATATAATTTTTGTATCAATATTTGTACAATTTGACTTTTCAGGAAAGGGGTATCACCCATGAGCATGCTTAAAGTTTTCACGTACAACATCCGCACCGAAGCCGCGGGCGACGGGATCAACGCGTTTGTGAACCGTAAGGAGTACATCAGGGAAGCGTTTCCGAAGTGCGAAGCGGACCTCATCGGTTTCCAGGAGACCCAGCCGCACATGCGTCAGTGGATCATCGACAATTTCCCGGACCATCAGGTCTGCGGGATCGGCCGCGGAGCGGATCTGCTCGGTGAGAGCAATGTGATCGCGGTCCGCCGCGACAAGTTCGATCTTATCACGCTCGACACGTTCTGGCTGTCCGATATGCCGCGCAGACCCGGCTCCCGCTTCTCGACCGACCAGAGCGGCTGTCCCCGCATCTGCACATGCGCGACGCTGTACGATAAGGAAAGCGGAAAGGCGTTCCGCTTCTACAACACGCACCTCGATCATGTCGGGCAGTTTGCACAGGCACAGGGGATTTCCCTCATCCTGAACCGGATTGCCGCCGACTACGACACATGGCAGCTTCCCGTCATCCTCACCGGTGACTTCAACGTTACGCCCGACAGCGTGGTGTACAAGTCCGTCATCAATTTCAAGGGATGCGGCGCGCCGCTCGCCGACGTGACGGCGGATGTCGGCCCGACCTTCCACGGCTACCGTCCCGACCGCAAGGGTTCGAAGATCGACTACATCTTCACGAACATGCCGTGCGACACGTCAAAATCGTTCACTGCGACCGATGAAAAGGACGGTGTTTACCTGTCCGACCACTATCCGGTCTGCGCATACCTGGAACTGTAAGAAAAACGGAGGGCGACCATGAAATGTCCGATCTGTTCCTCCACCAAGAGCCGCGTGATCGACTCGCGTCCGGTGGACGAAAACAACAGCATCCGCCGCAGACGGGAATGTCTGTCGTGCCATCTCCGCTTCTCGACCTACGAGATCATTGACGTACTGAATCCGATCGTCATCAAGAAGGACGGCGCCCGTGAGCTGTTCGACCGGAACAAGCTGCTCGGCGGCCTGATGAAGGCGTGCCACAAGCGTCCGGTGGACGCGGCAAAGGTCTGCGAGGATGTCGAGACGGCGATTCAGGCGCTGATGCAGCCGGAGATTTCGTCGACGAGGATCGGCGAGATTGCGATGGACAAGCTGAAGCAGCTTGACGCGGTGGCATACGTCCGGTTCGCGTCGGTACACCGCGAATTCAAGGACATCGACACGTTCCTTGCGGAACTGGAAAATCTGAAGAAAGAAAATGAGTGAGAAGGCGTGAACCCTGTGCAGCCGAAGCAAGCGCCCTGCACAGACTCCGTCACACTTTACAGACTGAAGCTTTTTGAAAGGGGTCCGGGGAAAACTTTTTCTCGAAAAAGTTTTCCCCGGGAAAAAAATTATGTTCCTGTACATAGTAAGACACGGACAGCCGTTCTACTCACCTGTGGAAAAGCTCACCGAAAAGGGCTGGAAACAGGCGCGTGCGATTGCGCCGAGAATGGTGCAGAGCGGCATTACGAAAATTTACGCGTCCCCGCTGAGACGTGCGTACGAAACGGCACTGCCGACGGCGCGTGCGCTGGGGCTTGACATCACGGTGGAACCGTGGACGAGCGAAAGCCTCGCATGGTCGCGCTTTGCGAAGAGACTGCCGGACGGACGCACGACGTGGGTCTGGAATTCCGACGACGTCGGCTCGTTCGTGCGCGGCGAAAACCACGACGCGGGCGAAAAATGGTACGAAATCGAAGCGATGAAGGATATCCTGAACGGCAGGGACGGCTACGCGGAGCTTGAAAAGGAATCCGACGAATTCCTTGCGCGCCACGGCTACGTCCGCGAAGGCAACGAATACCGCATCGAACGCCCGAACGACGAACGCATCGCGGTCTTCTGTCACCAGGGATTCGGCCTCTCCTGGCTGTCCCACCTCCTCCGCATCCCGCCGAACATCTTCTGGACGGAATTCGACATCACCCACACGGGCTGCACCGTCCTCAACTTCGCCAACCACAAAAACGGCTACACCGTCCCGAAGTGCCTCACCCTCTCCGACATGTCCCACATCTTCGCCGACGACGAGTGCGAGTACAAGTATCATACGAGTTTTAAGATTTAATGTTTATCGGGGAAACCCTTTTTGAGGAAAAGGGTTTCCCCCTAAGACTTCCGCAGGAAGTCTTTTCCCTTCCCAAAAACTTTCAATCTGGGAAGGGGATTTTTAGGTTTGTGCAGACTGTAAGTTGACTTACGGTTCCGGAATTGCCTTCCTTGGAAGACCGTTCCGGTCTTCAGAGGAAGGTGGCGGCGAAGCCGTCGGAAGGAGATCGCGGCACGATGGATTTGAATCTCTGCCGCAGGCATGCGGCTGTAGTTTTTACTTCAAATCACAAAATATAGCGACTCAAATTTTTAGTGACGCGTTCTCCCTCAGTCCCTACGGGACAGCTCCCTCCCGGAGGGAGCCTCATTGAGACAACCTCGTTTCTTTTTAAGTTGACAGCCCCATGAAGACGTTCCGGTCTTCGGGGGAGCCTTTTGCAGGTTACCGCGGCGGAAATGCAGCTTGCGGAAATGTGGTTGATTTGGATTTTTTGTTGTGATATACTGGGGTCACACGAAAGGAGGTGCGGGAGTGAAGATCATCATCAGGCAGGACGAAAGCGTCAGTGAGACCGAAATTACCGTGGTGTGCCGGCATATGGATGCGCAGCTGGAGGAAATTCTCGCGACGATCTCTCTCGTTGACAACACCGTCACCGGTCGGCGCGGGGAAGAGACCTGCTTCATCCCGATGAAGGAAATTCTGTATTTCGAGTCGGTCGACAACAAAGTGTTCTTCTATACTGCAGGAGAGACCTACGAAATGTCCGCGAAGCTGTATCAGCTCGAGGAAAAGCTGCAGAATTCCCGGTTTGCGCGGATTTCGAAGTCCGTCATCGCGAATCTGAACAAATTCCGCAGCATCAGACCGGAGAAGAACAGCCGCCTGACCGCCACGCTCGTGAACGGCGAACGGCTGATGGTGTCAAGGCAGTACATCGGGGAAATCAAAACCAAACTGGGGGTGTGAGTATGTTTGCAAACAACAAGTGGAAGAATCTTCTGGTAAGCTATTTTCTGTCGTTCGGCGTTGCGTCGTTTCTGCTGATGTTTCTGCGGAACGTAAAGCCGCAGGTGATGGAGCCGAACTTCCTGTACGCGATGGCGCTGACGCTGTTTGTCAATCTGGCAATGTTCCAGCTCCTCTACAAGCCGAACGTGCCGCTTGCGGAGTTCTGGATCCGCCGGATCCTGTCTATCGGACAGATCGCCGTGACGACGCCCGTGATTTTCATCCTGTTCGGCTGCGTGAAGCCGGAGAAATATCTGTGGTATTTCATCACGTCCGCGCTGCTGATCGAGCTGCTGGAATTTGTGGTTCTGGTGATCGTTGACCGCCATACCACCCGTGCGACGCTCGACAAAATCAACGAAGTCCTGAAGAAGAACAGGGAAGAATGACAGAACCCGTATGAACAGATGTTCATACGGGTTCATTTTGTTCCTATTCGCCGAGCAGGATGTCGTTGTCCGCGAGGAGTTCCGCGCAGTCGAGGATACGGTTTTTCGCGTAATCGGACTGTTCCTTGAATAAGTCCGGATCCATCCGCGACATGTCCGCCTTCGCGTACGCGTCGTAGTTCGCCTTGATGTTGTTGTACGGCTTCTTGAAGTACACCTCGTCCGAGATGAACGAGCCGACCGCGACGTGCGTCTGTTCGCAGACGAAGCCGGTTTCGGCTTCGAGCAGATTCTGCCCGAACATGACGGTTTTGTCGTTGTCGATGCCGAGCAGGCAGAGCAGGGTGGGCATCACGTCGATGTGACCGCCCGCGGCGGACTTCGTTTCCGCAAAGCCCATCCCCGGCACGTTCACGATGAACGGCACGTTGAACACGTCGAAGATCGAATACTGACCGTCGGTCATCGCCGCGACGCGGGTAGAGTTTTCGGGATCGGTGTTCGCGAGGGCGTAGTGGTCGCCGTAGAGCGCGATGATCGAATTTTCATACAGTCCCGCTTCGTCGAGCTGTCCGAGGAATTCCCCGATCGCACGGTCGGCGTAGTTCATCGACTGTATGTACAGACCGAACAGCGTTCCTTCGTCCTCCGGTTTCAGCGTGATCTGCCGGTCTTCGAGAGGGATCGCGTACGGGTGATGCGACGACACGGTGACGTAGAAGGCGTAGAACGGCTCCTCAAAGGTTTTCAGCTGTTCCATGGACTGCCGGAACATCGAGCGGTCGGAGAGTCCCATCGGGAACATGTCGTCCTGTTCGAAGTCCTCAAGGGACGTGAAGCTGTCGAAGCCCTGATTCGGGTACGCGTTTTCGCGGTTCCAGAACGAGCAGATGTAGTTGTGGAACGCGTGGGCGCCGCTGTAGCCGTGATCTTTCAGAAGGTACGGAAGACCGTGGTAGGTGTTGTCGGTGTATTTGACGTAGCCGGCGTCGTTCTCCGGGGCAAACAGGGAATTGTTGACGGCAAATTCCGCGTCCGCGGTGTTGCCGCCGCCGATCTGGTAGTAGTAATTGGGAAAATAGAACGAGTCGTCCGCGATGAGGCGGTTGAGGTTCGGGGTGATCTCCTGCCCCTCGTAGAACGCGCCGATCACGAAGTTCTGCATCGCCTCGACCTGCAGGATAATCACATTGCGGTCCTTCGCGATACCGTAGTAGGGGCTGTCCGCCTGACTTGCGGCGGTGTAGAGGGATTTGTCGACGACACGATTGGTCGCGCTGTCCCGCGCGATGGTGTAGAAGTCGCGGATGTGGTAGCAGAACAGCTCGTTCGCCATGTAATTCGGCTGGAATCCCGGCCAGACGCACGCCGTGACGAGGGCGCATCCGCACAGGGCGAAGCTGACCGCACCGGTGACGGATTTCCGGAGTTCGATGCGGCTCAGGCGGTGTTCGATCTTATCGAGGAGATTCTCGCGGATCTTGTCGTCCGAGCGGTCGGCGGCACGCATGCACCAGAGGGGAAGGTCAATCAGCATTGCCATGTGATAGGGCTTGAGCAGGCGGAGAATGGTGTCGGAGATGCCTTTCGCCTGCCAGATCATGGGAATGAGGGCGGCGGAGGGGAGTTTCGACACGTAGGAATAATACACCGCGTCGATCGTCATGAAGACGGAGAGGACGGTGTAGACCGTGAACATCACGATCTTTGCGGCACGTTCCGAAACGATGCGGATTGCCGACCAGAGGAAGAGGAAGATCGCCGCCGTCAGGATCGAGAAGAGGGGATGGAACCCGGCGAGGTTGACATGGGAATAGAACAGCCAGGATTTGAAAAACAGCAGCAGGGCTGCCAGTGCGCACGTTCCGGCGTCGAGCGCCGTGATGCTTTGGCGTGGATTATGTTTCATGAAGTCCGCTTTCGTGTAATTTATAGGATATCGCTATCTTATCCATTATACCTCAGAATTCCCATTTTGTCTTGTGTGAATAAATAACATTTACATAAAATTTACACCGTAAAATCAACCTGCGAAACATCGGCGGGGTTTCCCATATACCAAAACCGACCAAAAGTCAATACGGCATATTAGATAAATTTACATCGGAATTTTTGTCGTATATTTGCGGGAGAGGTCTATTGACTTTGAGTTTCCAATCGTTTATAATTAATACGCACGATGAAATTACTGCACGCATCACAATATCTTGTGGTGCGTGCAGTTTACTGACTATATATAGTACCGAAAGTACTCAGGTGAAATTGGAATGATAACTAAGATAATAAAGCGCGACGGACGCGAAGTTCCGTTTAATCTGGAGAAAATTGCCAACGCAATCTTCCGCGCGGCACAGGCTGTGGGCGGAAGTGACTACGACGAAGCGATGTCCCTTGCGATCGAAGTTTCCGAACGCATCGAAGAGGAATTCTGTCAGGCAGACGAATATCCGAACGTGGAAGATATCCAGGACATGGTGGAACGCGTCCTCGTCAAGCACGGCCACGCGCGCACCGCGAAGGAATTCATTCTTTACCGCGCGGAACGCAACAAGATCCGCGAAATGAACACCGGTCTCATGAAGACCTACGAAGACCTCACGTTCAAGAGCGCGTTCGACAACGATATCAAGCGCGAAAACGCAAACGTCAACGGCGACACCGCGATGGGCACCATGCTCAAATACGGTTCCGAAGGAGCGAAGAAGTTCTACGACCTCTACGTTCTCAATCCCCGCCATTCCAAGGCACACAAGGAAGGCGACATCCATATCCATGACCTCGACTTCCTCACCCTGACGACCACCTGCTGCCAGCTCGACCTGAACCGTCTCTTTGAAGGCGGCTTCTCCACCGGTCACGGTCACCTCCGCGAACCGAACGACATCATGAGCTATACCGCGCTCTGCTGCATCGCGATTCAGGCGAACCAGAACGACCAGCACGGCGGTCAGTCCGTCCCGATGTTCGACTACGCGATGGCTCCCGGCGTCCGCAAGACCTACCGCCGCCACTTCCGCCGCAACGTCGTCAAGATGCTCGAATTCGGCATCCTCCCCTCTCCGGACGAAAACGCGGAAACTCTGGCAGATGCGCTGATCGCACGTCTTGAAAACGAAAAGAACGTTCCCGTCGCCCTCGGCAATACCGCCGAACTGACCGAAGCCCTCGCGTCCATCCTCGCTGATCTCGGAACCGACGAACGCCGCGCACACGACTACGCCGCAAACGTCCTCAGACATACCCAGCGCGAGATCGAACGCAGCACCTATCAGGCGATGGAAGCCCTGATCCACAACCTCAACACGATGCACTCCAGAGCGGGCGCACAGGTCCCGTTCTCCTCCCTCAACTACGGTACCGACACCTCTCCCGAAGGACGTCTCGTCATCAAGAGCATTCTCGAAGCGACCGAAGCGGGTCTCGGCAACGGCGAAACGCCGATCTTCCCGATCCAGATTTTCAAGGTCAAGGAAGGCGTCAACTACAACCCGACCGACCCGAACTACGACCTGTTCAAGCTCTCGTTCCGCGTTTCCGCGAAGCGTCTGTTCCCGAACTACAGCTTCCTTGACGCGCCCTACAACGCGCAGTACTACCGCGAAGGACGTCCCGAAACCGAGATCGCGTACATGGGATGCCGTACCCGCGTAGTCGGCAACCACTATGATCCCGAACGCGAGATCGTCACCGGACGCGGCAACCTCAGCTTCACGTCCGTGAACCTGCCGAGACTCGCGATCAATGCGCAGGGCAACGTCGACCGCTTCTTCGAAGACCTCGAACGCTGCGTCGGACTTGTGGTTGAACAGCTTCTCGAACGCTTCAAGATCCAGAGCGCGAAGACCGTCCGCAACTACCCGTTCCTGATGGGCGAAGGCGTATGGCTCGATTCCGAAAAGCTCGGCATCGACGATCCGGTCGGCGAAGTGCTCAAGCACGGCACGCTGACGGTCGGCTTCATCGGACTGGCGGAAGCGCTCGTCGCACTGACCGGCAAGCACCACGGCGAATCCGCAAGCTCGCAGGCACTCGGTCTCGAAATCGTCGGCTTCATGCGCAAGCTGACCGACGAAGCGACGATGAAGTACGGTCTGAACTTCTCCCTCATCGGCACACCTGCCGAAGGTCTGTCCGGACGTTTCGTCCGCATCGACAAGAAGAAGTACGGCATCATCCCCGGCGTGACCGAACGCGATTACTACACGAATTCCTTCCACGTTCCGGTGTACTACAACATCTCCGCGGCGGAAAAGATCCGTCTGGAAGCCCCCTACCACAACCTGACCAACGGCGGTCACATCACCTACGTGGAAGTGGACGGCGACCCGACCTCGAACCTCGACGCGTTCGAACGCATTGTCCGCCGGATGCACGACAGCGGCATCGGCTACGGCGCGATCAACCACCCGGTTGACCACGACCCGATCTGCGGCTACACCGGCATCATCGGCAACAAGTGCCCCGGCTGCGGCCGAGAAGAAGGAAACATCCCCTTCGAGAGAATCCGCAGAATCACGGGATATCTCGTCGGCACCCTCGACAGCTTCAACAACGCAAAGCGTGCCGAAGAACACGACAGAGTCAAGCATGGGTAAAGTTTTCGCGGGAACCCTTTTTTGAAAAAAAGGGTTCCCGCACCCTCCCAAAAAACTTCAAACAAGAAAAATAAATAAAGAAATCCTTTGAGTATAGATAAAAAAATACGGTGAGCGGACAAACTCACCGTATTTTTATTTTCCCAAAACTTCAAATCTGCACAGACTCAGTCTCTGTTTCCAGTTGAAAAGTTTTTGAGGATGGGGTTCGGTCGAGACTTGCAAAGCAAGTCTCAAGGGAACATTTTTTCAAAAAGTTCCTTCCCCGAGAACCATTATTTGATTTTCCATTCCTTCGCAATGGGAGTGATTCTGACCATTTCTTTTTCGCCGGGGTTGACGGGGTACATACCGAGGCAGGCGAAGATGTACCATGCGGCGGTGGTGCCGTTGTCTTCGTCGCCGGGGAAGCCGTCGTTTTCCCAGGACATGGTTTCCTTGGCGAGGCGGTGTACCCAGTAGGTGGACTTATCCGGATCGCCGAGCATTGCGAAGAGGTAGGGGATGTGGAAGCTGGGCTGGTTGGAGATTGCGCACTGACCGAAGTCGATGGCTGCGAGTTCGGTCATTTCGTGGATCTCGCCGCCGTAGCCGAAGCAGCGGTAGTCCGGTTCGGTTGCGAAGAGCTCGTCGAGCTTGGCGATCATCGCTTCCTTGCCGCCGTAGAGTTCCGCGAGGCCGAGGACGTCGTGCGGTACGGCGAAGGTGGACTGCCATGCGCAGCCTTCGGTGTATTCGTTGCCCCACTTCAGCGGGTCGAAGTCGTCTGCCATTTCGCCCTTGGTGTCGCGTCCGCGCATGAAACCGGTTTCCTTGTCGAAGAGGTTCACGTAGTTCTTCGCACGGCGGAGGTATTCCGGAACGAGTTCGGTTCTGCCGAGCGCTTCCGCAACGACAGCGATGCACCAGTCGCCGTACGCGGCGTCGAGGGTGAGGTTGACGGATTCTCTGTGTTCGTCACGCGGAACATAACCGTACTTGACGTAGGATTCCGCGCCGTTTCTGCCGAAGCGCGGGAGCGGACCGTTCTGGTTTGCATGTTTGAGCATGCCTTCGAGGGCGTCTTCCCAGGTCTTGCGTTCGCCGATGCCGTTCACAACCGCGCAGGCGATGACGGAGTCGATCAGCGTGGACGGCATGCAGCCGACTTCGCCGATGGAGATCCATCTCGGGAGCCATCCGCATTCGCGGTAGTCGTTGACAAAGCCTTCGAGCATTTCCGCGAATTCATCGCGCGCGATGAGGGTGAAGAGCGGGTATACGGTGCGGTAGGTGTCCCAGAAGCCGTTGTCGGTGTAGCGGACGCCGTCGTGAACACTGCCGTCGATGGGGGTGTAGTGAACGATCTTGCCGGAAGCATCGATTTCGTAGCACTTGTGCGGGTAGAGGAAGGTACGCCACAGGCAGGTGTAGAAGGTGCGCATCATGTTCTCTTCGTTTTCGTCGAAGGTCACATCGATTCTGGAGAGGCGTTCTTCCCAGATTTCGTTGTTTTCGGCGAGGATTTCGTCGAAGGTTCTGTCACCGCATTCGCGTTCGAGCGCGAGTTCCGCCAGTTCCGCGGAGATGTAGGATGTACCGATCTTATATTCCACGTCGCGGGTCTTGACGAAGACGTGCAG
The DNA here is from genome assembly GCA_017398585.1 of Clostridia bacterium. Lineage (GTDB taxonomy): Bacteria > Bacillota > Clostridia > Oscillospirales > CAG-272 > UMGS1696. The sequence continues at coordinate 15,011 of JAFQFS010000102.1, read as the reverse complement.
GGAAGTGTGTTCGGTGTTGTTTTCCTTATGAATCTTTGCGTTTTCGAGGTCAACGGAGCCTTCCGCGAACTTTACGGCATAATACATGCGGAAGTTTTCCGCGATGTCGCCGGAGTGACCGGTGGTTTCGCCGATGACGAGGTTCTTTTCGGGATAAACGGTGTAGGTGTACGTACCCTTGAGCGGCAGGAAGGAGATGCAGGAACGGCGGTCGGTGTCAAAGTGGAGACGGACGGCGCCGCCGCGTTCGGTGGGCGTAAGTTCGAAATCACAGCGGGAACGCAGGAAGCGGATCTTGAGATAGGAGGGCGTCATGACGTCATCCTTCGGACGGTGACCGCCCCACGCGCCGTCGGCGGAAGCCGCGATCACGTCGTTCTGGGGCGTCATGAGGAAGGTGCCGTAGTCGCTGATCCACGGGCTGGGCTGGTGGGTCAGGCGGATGCCTTCAATGCTGTGGGATTCGGGGTTGTAAAACCAGCTTCCGTTGCGCTCGGTCTGCGGTGCGAACGCCGCCATGCCGAACGGACGCTGGACGAGGGGCAGGGTATTGCCCGCGGAAAAACGCGGAACCGATTTCGTACCCTGCTTGATGTTGACAAGCTGAATTCTGCTCATTTTCTGGAATTACCTCCGTTTTTTTATGATTGTTTCTATTATACAGGATGGGGGGAGAAATTGCAAGCCGTTCGCGGAAGATCGTCGGAGACGATCTTTCAGGGGAGCGGGGAAACGAGGGGAACGGGGGAACGGTCGCTTTCTTGAAAGAAAGCTCCGCAAAGAACTTTAATCTGATGTAGCCATTTGGTTTGGCTTATATGGGTTCGTTTTTAGGGGGATTTTTGATGGGTCTGTGCGTAGCCATTTAGCTTATCCCAGCTGACAAAATATGTGCGATCCAATTTCTGAGGAAGGGTGGAGACGGAAGTCAGGGACCACCGAGACCCTGACTTCCCTCGCCGGATAGGCTAACCTCGATTTAGTGCAATCATACGCAATCCCTCTACGTAGAGAAACTGCCCGCTCGGCTTGGCTGCCGCCGTCCTCGCTTCTGCCAGTTCTGTCGGCTGACATACAGTTTTAACTAACGCAAAGCACGAACGGCGGCATGCCAAGACGAGTTGCTCCGCAACTCGGGCGGTGTAAAACTTAAAGTAGCTGAATTCTATAAGGGCGTACTATATCGAGGTTACGGAAGTGCCGAGCGCTGAACAAAACGGAGTTTTGAGAAGTCGCTCCACTATTCCTCATGATTTTTACTACTATATGGCTACAGGTCTAACAAATTTCAGCCGTACTCCACCGAAAATTCCTTCTTTTTCCCCTTCCATATCATATCAGCCAAACCAAATGGCTACCGCAGATTAAAGTTCTTTGCCTAAGACACGAAGTGTCTTGTGCTTTCTTTCAAGAAAGCGACCGTTTCCCCTTCACGAAAAAAATGCACAATCTATATTTAAATATCCTTAATAAATGGAAAAATCTGAAAATACCTTGACAATACTGTAAACTTGTGATATCTTTAATCTGTATCCCAACGTGGAAATCTTTATTTATAAGAAAGGCGAAAGATATGAAGAAGATTTTCTCTCTCGCACTTGCTGCTGCAATGCTTGCTTCCATGGCAGTTGTTGCAAATGCAAACCCGTCCAATTCTCATACCATCACCGCTGCATACGGTACTCCCGTAGTTGACGGTCAGATGGATGACATTTGGAACAACGCTGAAATGCAGGTTCAGGATTCCTTCCGTTCCGGTACCGAAACCGACGCGAAGGCTCAGATCCGCGTAATGTACGACGATACTTATGTATACGTTCTCGAATATGTTCCGGACAACACCCTCTGGACCAGCGACCTCACCCTCGCAAACTACCAGTACGACACCACCGAATGCTGCATCTCTCTCACCAACTCCGAAATGACCTCCTATGACGGCGTGTTCGACTGGTGGGTAGGCATCACTCCTTACGGCGTACGCAACACCGACTCCAACTGCGCTCCTCTGATCGGCGGCGGCACCGACGTCAACGACGCGGAATACCTCACCGTTCACACCTCTCTTGAAAACGATCCCGAAAACGATACCGCGGAAGGTTACTGGGTTGAATGGGCATTCAACGTAAAGGCCATCGACGAAGAACTCGTTATGGACGAAGGCACCACCATCGGTATGGAAATCTCCGTAAACGACAACGCTGAATACAACAACCGTACCATGTGCATGGGCTGGGCTGACACCACCGACGGCGCTTCCGGCAACCCCTCCACCTTCGGTAACGTTGTATTCGGCCCCAAGGGCGGCGCAGCTGCGGCTGAACTTCCCGAAGGCGCAATCGAATACGCTCACTACGTTGCAAGCGGCAACGACCCGTACCTCAACTACGAAAATATCATCGATATCGACCCCGAAGTTGTAACCTGGGCACAGATCAAGTACAGAACCATCACCGAAAAGGACAGCCTTGACAACACCCTCACCGGTCAGATCTACATCACTCCCGCGGCTGAACCGTTCATCCCCGTTAAGTGGAATCACACCGGCAACTGGGAAACCATCGTTGTTGACCTTACTTCCGTAAGCGAAAAGACCACCCTTACTTCTCTCTGGAAGGATTCTCTCGGCCTCGGCTTCCGTCTTGACCCGATGGAATCCAACCGTGACGCAGAAGCGAACACCGGCGATGACCCGGCAGTCGTTCTTCCCGATTCCGCAATCGACATCGCATACGTTGCATTCTTCGAAACCGAAGAAGCAGCTAAGGCATTTGACGGCGTAAACGGCGCAGTTGAACTCATCACTCCCGATCTTCTCCTCGCTCCCGCTTCCTCCAACGCAGTTGCAGTTGAAATTCTCTCCGAAGTTCCCGCAGCTCCCGCAGTTGAAGAAGCTCCCGTTGAAGAAGCTCCCGCAGTAGAAGAAGTTCCCGCTGAAGAACCCGTTGCTGAAGAAGTTGCAGAAGAAGCTCCCGTTGAAGAAGCTCCTGTTGAAGAAGTTGTTGAAGAAACCGTAGAAGAAGTTGTAGAAGAAGCTCCCGCAGCTGAAGAAGTTGTAGAAGAAGCTCCCCAGACCTTCGACTTCGGCGTAATCGCAGCAGTTGCAGCTCTCGTTTCCGCAGCAGGTTACGCTCTCACCAAGAAGAGATAAATTGCTCCCTGAAAGACCGTATCCGGTACGGATACGGTCTTTTTTTGCGTTCTTTTGGATGAATATACGTATTTTTAGTTATAATTACGCATGTAACTCCTGAAGAATAATGAATAATTAGTGTACAAGGTGCATAATTTGGAGGGGGAAAATATGAATATGTTAACGAAAAATGAAGGGGGATATTGACAAAACAGAAACAGCGTGGTAGAATATCTCTATGGTAGTTTGATCGTAAAAGCTATTCAAAAAAATCTGAAGAAAGGTGTTATTATCATGAAAAAGACACTTACCCTCGCACTGTCCGTTCTTCTTGTTATGGCGCTCGCTGTCCCGTCCTTCGCAGGCTGGATTCAGGAAGAAGCATACTACGAAATCGCTCTCAGCGTAAACAAGGCTGCAACCGCATGGGCGGCTGACGGCGTTTACACCCCCGGCGAATATTTTGACATCGCTGTAGACAACGCATGGCGTTCCTCCGCATGTGCGGACGACGCGAATGACCAGACCGCGTTCAACCTCGATTATAAGCTCGCTCTCTCCTGGGACGATACTTATTTCTACACCTACATCCAGTTCACCGACCCGAACGGTCACGACAACACCTGGGGCGCTGACCCGGCATCCATGTGGTACTCCGGCGCAATCCAGATCAACCTCGCTGACGAAGATCAGATGGGCGAAAGCCGTCTCGAATACGGTGTTGGTCTCACCTCCGACTCCAACGAACTGATCTCCAACGTATGGGCTGACTACCTTGCATCCGGCTTCGCTCCTAAGGCAAACGAAGACTACATCGTTACCGTTGACGGTGACCTCATCACCTACGAAGCACGTACCCCCTTCACCGCATTCACCACCCTTACTCCCGCTGAAGGCGCGATCGTAAGCTGCTGCTACGTTCTCTCCTGGGGTAATGGTCAGGATTACTGCCACACCCAGTTCGCAGAAGGCTGCACCGGTAACGGTAAGGACGCAGGCGCGTTCGCTATGGTTACCCTCGCAGGCGTCGGCGAAGTTCCCGTAACCTATACTTACCCGAACTCCGGCACCGACGGCAACCTCATCACCGGCGAACTCATCGGTAACGAAACCGGTTGGGGCGAAAACGCAGACGCAGGCCGCGCAGCCGGCTTTGACGGCAACCCGGAAACCTTCTTTGACCCGCTCGGAACCGGCGACGGCTTCCTCGGCATCCAGGCATCCGAATCCTACATCCTTGACAAGGTTGCTATCCTTTCCCGTTCCACTTATCCGGATCGTTTCGCAGGCGCTCTGATCCAGGGTTCCAACGACGGTACCGAATGGACCACTCTCTGGAAGTCCGAAGCAGCGGCAGCTTCCGTAACCGAATACACCATCGTAACCGAATTTGAAAACAACACCGGTTACACCATGTATCGTTACTTCAACGAAACCAACCACGGCGACGTTGCTGAAGTAGAATTCTACGGCAACCCCGGTAAGGTAGAACCCGTTGTTGAAGAAGTAGTTGAAGAACCCGTTGCAGAAGAAGCTCCTGTTGAAGAAGCTCCCGCTGAAGAAGTAGTAGAAGAAGTTGTAGTTGAAGAAGTTGTTGAAGAAGCTCCTGTAGTAGAAGAAGCTCCCCAGACCTTCGACTTCGGCGTAATCGCAGCAATCGCAGCAGTTATCTCCCTTGCAGGCGTTAAGGTTTCCAAGAAGAGATAAGCGATAAAGCAAAGATATCCAAAAGAGTCCGCATTCCGCGGACTCTTTTTTTTGCGGTTTTCTGAAATAAAATGTGAAAAAACCATTGACAAAAGAAGGGAAAAGTGATATAATCTTTATTCGAACGGGTAAAAAATACCCGTCTCTCTGCCGTCAAAAATATTGGTTGACGGCCGAAAAAAAGGGGCTCCAACCCCGAAAGTCCACAGGGAGGTATAAAACAAATGGAAAAGATTGTAAACTCTTACGAAACCCTTTTTGTTATTGACGCTGATCTTACGGAAGAAGAAACAAAGGCGCTCGTTGAAAAGTTCCAGGGTCTGATCGCAGACAACGGCGAAGTCACCGAAGTAAACGAATGGGGCAAGCGCAAGCTCGCATACCCGATCAACGACAAGACCGAAGGTTACTATGTTCTTGTTAACTTCAAGAGCGAAAGCACCCTTCCCCTCGAACTCGAAAGAATTTTCGGTATCACCGAAGGTATTCTCCGTTCCATCGTAATCCGTCACGAAGAAAAGAAGGCTGAAGCGTAAACCGCTCCGAAGCACTGAAAACTTTTCAAGCAGGAGAACGAGATGGCAAACTTCAACTTTAATAAAGTCATACTTGGCGGACGTCTGACGGCCGATCCGGAACTGAAGACCACGCCGTCCGGTATTTCTGTAACGTCCTTCACCGTAGCGGTCAACAGAAGATTTGGCGGCAAGAACGGCGAAGACGCGCAGGCAGACTTTTTTAACGTAACTGCATGGAGACAGACCGCAGAATTTATCACGAGATACTTCCGCAAGGCAAGTTCGATCTGTGTGGTAGGTTCGATCCAGACGAGAACGTGGATGGACCAGAACGGTCAGAAGCGTTTTGCGACTGAAATCGTAGCGGATGAAGCATACTTTGTAGACGCCAAGAGCGAAAGCCCGATCGCCGTACAGCAGGCTGCAGCAAACTATGGTGCAGGCGCTGGTTACGGTGCAGCACCGCAGGCTCAGTCCTATGTTCCGGACGGCTACGGTTTCGGCGCCGCTCCCCAGGTTTCCGGCGGTTCCTACGCGAACCAGACCGCACCGAAATTCGAAGACATTTCCGACGACGAAGAATTACCCTTCTAATCGTAGTTCAACAAAATTTTAACAGGAGGCTTTCATAAGCAATGGATAACGAAAGAAACGAAGTAGTTGTAGAAGAAACTACTGCTAATACCGAAAGAACCGAAGCTGCTCCTCAGAGAATGGCTCAGCGCCCCAACAGAAACAGAAGAAAAAAGGTTTGCATGTTCTGCGCTGACAGCATCGATTACATCGACTACAAGGATACCGTAAGACTCAGAAAGTGCATCTCCGAACGCGCTAAGATCCTTCCCAGAAGAATCTCCGGTACCTGCGCTAAGCATCAGAGACAGCTCACCACCGCTATCAAGCGTGCCCGCATCGTTGCTCTTCTCCCCTACATCTCTGACTAAGTTCATCTCTTTCTTTCGAGGAAACCCAATCGGGTTTCCTCTTTTTTTCATTTGTGCAGATCGTTCGTGAAGGGGAAACGGGGGAACGGGGGAACGGTCGCTTTCTTGAAAGAAAGCTCCGCAAAGAACTTTAATCTGTTGTAGCCATTTGGTTTGGCTTATATGGGTTCGTTTTTAGGGGGATTTTTGATGGGTCTGTGCGTAGCCATTTAGCTTATCCCAGCTGACAAAATGGGAGCGATCCAAATCCTGAGAAAGGGTGGAGACGGAAGTCAGGGACCGCCGAGACCCTGACTTCCCTCGCCGTATGGGATAACCTCAATTTCGTGCAAAGGAGAGAAATCTCTCTACGTCAAGCAATTGCCCGCCCGGCTTGACTGCCGTCGTCCGGGCTTTTTATAGTTCGGCCAGCTGACATCAAGTTTTGACTAACGCAAAGCACGAACGGCGGCAGCCAAGGAGTGCGGATGCTGACGCATCCGTAGCTGAATTCTAAAAAGGCGCACTAAATCGAGGTTACGGAAGGGTCGAGCGCTGAACAAAACGGAGTTTTGAGAAGTCGCTCTCCTATTCCTCATGGTTTTTATTTCTCCACGGCTATAGGTCTAACAAATTTCAGCCATACTCCACCGAAAATTTCTTCTTTTTCCCTTACTATATCATATCAGCCAAACAAACCGGCTGTAACAGATTAAAGTTTTTGCGGAGCTTTTTTCAAAAAGCGACCGTATCCCCTTTCCTCCACCCTTGCAATCTCCATATCCCTGTAGTATAATGGAAGAAAAACCAGAAAAGGAGAATTCACCATGACAGATATCCTGCAGTTCTGTCGTCCGGAAGAAGTCGGAGTGCACCCGGGATGGGTAGAGGAGTACGCGGCGGAGATGAACCGGCGGAGGAAGATGTGTCACAGTTTTCTGATGATGCGGCACGGGAAGGTTTTTGCGGAGGGGTACTGGAAGCCGTTCCATAAAAACTGGCTGCACCGGATGTATTCGGTGAGCAAGACGTTTGTCAGTGCGGCGGTCGGGATGCTGGCGGATGAAGGGAAGATTTCGCTGGACGATAAGATTGCGGACCATTTCCCGGATCAGATCGGGGAGGGGATCCATCCGCTTGTTGCGGAGATGACCATCCGTGATATGCTGAAGATGTCCACCTGCCATAAGTACAGTACGTATACCGGGGAGGATATGGACTGGCTCCATACCTTCTTCCACCCCCATCATGAACCGGACCATCCTGCCGGGACGGAATTCCGGTACGATACGTCCGCAACCTATACCATGGACGTCCTCGTCGAACGTCTGACGGGGAAGACCTTCCTCGAGTACCTCAAGGATAAGGCGCTCCGCGAACTCGGCTTTTCCGAAGACGCATGGTGCGTAGAGGCTCCCGAAGGTTGCGCATGGGGCGGATCCGGCGTCGAATGCACCACCCGCGACCTCGCAAGGTTTGCCTCCATTTTCATGGGCGGAGGAGAACTCCGCGGAAAACGGTACCTCAGTGAACAGTATGTCCGTGAGGCAACCTCCCGGCAGATCGACAACGGACGTATCGTCAATGCTATGGAAGGATATGGTTACGGCTATCAGATATGGAATACCTGGAAGGGAAGCTATTCCTTCTGCGGCATGGGCGGGCAGCTCGCTGTCTGTATCCCCGAAAAGGATTTCCTGTTCGTCTGTACGAGCGATATGCAGGGTGACGCGGATGGCTACGCGATGATTTATGACGTCCTCTGGGAGACCGTGATCGACCGGATCGACGGCGAAACCGTTCCCGCAGACGACGCGGCTCTTGCAAAAATGAGCGAAACCCTCGCCGGACTTGACGTGAATGTCCCCGCCGGAGAAACGACCTCCCCGCTTGCGGAAAAAATCAACGGCGTGACCTACGAACTTGACGAGAACCGTATGGGAATGCGCAGTTTCGAGATCCGGTTTGAAGAAAACGGCGGGACACTCTGTTACCATACCGACCGCGGGGATAAAGTCCTCCCGTTCGGCACCGGACGATACGAGGATACCACCTTCCCTGAAACGCATTACTCCGGGAAACGCATCAATATCCCGCTCGGTAAAGGCTACCGCTGCCTGAATGCGGCAGTCTGGACGGCTCCCGATAAACTTCTTGTCCGCACGTACGTCATCGACGACTACTTCGGCAATATGGCGGCGGAATTCACGTTTGACGAAACCGGGGAGAACGTGCATCTTTCGATTACCAAAACGGCGGAATGGTTCCTCGACGAATATGCCGGACAGGCGGACGGACGCCGTAAAAAATAACGATAACAGAAAAGCAGAGTTTCAGCCAAACTCTGCTTTTTCGGTTTATTCCCGTCCCTTGCAGACGGAACAGGTCAGTTCCTTCGTCTCGATATCGCAGGATTTGCCCGGTGCCGGACGGATCGTACCAGCGTTTACCTTCGCGAAGGAATCCGTATCAACGAACAGCGTGTAGTCGTTGTGACCTTTCAGCACGGTCGCGGGGATGAGGTTCGTCGCGTCGTTTTCGAGCGTCTTCTGTACCGCGTCCGCCTTGACGGCGTAGGGTACGCACGATACGATCGTTTCGCACTGCAGGATCTGCCATACCGTCATGGAGACCGCCTGCTTCGGTACGTCGTCCACGGTTGCAAACCAGCCTTCGCCAACCTGCTGTCTCTTGCAGGTGTCGTTCAGATTCACGATGATGTACGCTTCCTTCGTGTCAAAGTCCGCCGGCGGGTCGTTGAACGCGATGTGCGCGTTTTCGCCGATCCCGATCAGCCCGACGTCGATGGGGGCGCGGCGGAGTTCGGTGGTCAGTCCGGCGATGCCTTCCTTTGTCCCATCTACCAGATAGGCGGCTTTCAGCGGGACTTTTTCAATGAATCGTTCGCGCAGATACTTGCGGAAACTGGCGATGTGCGTTTCCGGAAGATCGACGTATTCGTCGAGGTGGAACATGGTTACCTTCGTCCAGTCGATGTCCTTTTCGATGAGAGGCTCGAGCGTGGTGAGCTGGGAAGCGCCCGTTGAGAGGACGATGCGTGCTTCTCCCTTTGCTGCGATGGCGGCATTGATCTTTCCGGCGATGAAGTCGGCGGCGTTTCTGCCGAGTTCGGCTGCGGTTTTGCTGACGATGATTTTCATAGGATGATGTCTGACCCCTTTCAGAAAACTTTATACGGTTAATGGTTGAATTTTCGCGGGTTCTATTGTATAATTATAAAGGAATGACAAAGTTCGGATACATGAGATTACTTTCATTATACACGATTCATAAAAAAAAGCAATAGATACGTAAATATTGGAGGAAGGCATGGAAAAATTTGTACGCGAACAGGCGCGGGATCTGCCTGTTGCGGGGGAATACGACGTCATCGTGGCGGGTTCGGGTCCCGCAGGTGTTTCCGCCGCGATCCAGGCGGGACGTCACGGCGCGAAGGTACTGCTGCTCGAGTGGAACAACACCGTCGGCGGGATCTCGACGTCCGGTTTGATGAGTCACTTCACCGGAACGGTCCACAGTAAGTTCTACACCGAGCTGCTGCAGGCGATGGCGGACCGCAACGAGGGCGCGCAGAAGGGAAAGATTGTCCCGACGATCGATCCGGAAAATCTCAAGAGCGTATATCTGGACATGCTCGCCGATGCGGGTGTGACGGTTCTGCTGTACACGTTCGTCTGCGGCGTCATTATGGACGGAAACCGGCTCACTGGTGTGATCACGGAAAGCAAGAGCGGACGCCGTGTCTTTACGGCGAAGGTGTTCGTGGATGGCACGGGCGACGGCGACGTTGCGGCGTTTGCGGGGGTACCGTACTATAAAGGAAGAGAAACGGACGGCAAAATGCAGCCTTGTACGCTGATGTTCAAGGTCGGCGGCGTGGATACCGACCGCGCAGTCTTTCTCGGCTCGTTCGAATCGACGTACGAAACGCCGAAGGGGGAACTGCAGGCGCTCGCGAAGGAGCACATTCCCTATCCGGCGGGGCATATTCTTGTCTATCGTACCACCCTGCCGGGTATTGTCACCTGCAATATGACCAACTGTACGGAGATCGACGGCACCGTCGCGGAAGATCTCACGAGAGCCGAATTGGTCTGCCGTTCGCAGATGCCTGCAATCGTAGCGTACCTGCGGGAATTTGTGCCGGGATTTGAACACTGTTACATCATCAGTGCGGGTTCCATGATGGGCGTGCGTGAAACGCGTCATTTCAGGGGGGAATACGTCCTGAACGAAGAGGACATTCTCACCGCGCGTGTATTCGGCGACTGGGTCGTCCGCGGTGCGCACTTCAACTTCGACGTCCACAATCTCACCGGCGCTGGTCTCGACAAGACCGGTGTCCAACACAAGTGGAGTCAGCCGAAGGGGTACACAATTCCTTACGGCTGTCTGCTTCCCGATGGGGTGGAAGGTCTGCTCCTGTCCGGACGCAACATCAGCGGTACGCACATGGCACATTCGAACTACCGCGTCATGCCGATCTGTGTCGGCATCGGAGAAGCGGCAGGCATCGCGGCGGCACTCGCCGTGAAGAAAGGCGTTACCCCGCGGGAAATTACCGCCTCGGAAATTCAGGCGGAACTGGTGTAACATACGGACAGATTACGAAAGGAAACGATTTTCAATGAACAAAATTAAGCTTACAAGTCTTCTCCTCACCATGCTGATGCTTGCCGCTGCCTGCGGAGGCGGTGAAACGGCTCCCGCAGCGGACAATGCCGGAACGGACGCACCTTCTGCGGAAGAAGTGTCCGGGGACACTTCTTCGGAAGAAACCGTTCCCGAAGAAACCGAACCGGAATATGAACCCCTTCCGGCGAAGGATATGGACGGCTTCGATATGTGCTTCTACAACTACGACGATTCGTGGCTGTCGTGGGTCATCAACATCCTTGACACCGAAGAAACCACCGGCGACGTGCTGAACGACGCTGTGTGGGACCGCAACAACCGGATGGAAGAAACCTACAACTGCGTGATCTCCCAGATGCTCGACCGCAACCCTGCCGATCAGCTTGCCGCTCTTGTTCAGGCAGGCGACACCAGCGCGGAAGTCGTTATGATTTACGACGAACAGATCGTCAATCACTACACTGCCGGACGTCTTCTGACGTGGGACGTTCTGCCGCATGTCAATTTTGAACATCCGTGGTGGAGCTGGAGTGCAACCCAGACGTTCAGCAGCGCGGGAAAGGTATACGCCGCAACAGGTGATTTTTCTCTTGCACAGAGTACCCGCAGCTTTATCATGATGTTCAACAAGGATATGTATGCCGATCTCGGTCTTAAAGATGACCTGTATCAGCTCGTTCTGGACGGCAAATGGACCGCAGACCGTCTGTATGCCGCGGCGGAAACCGCTGTTCTCGACCTCAACGGTGACGGCGTGATGAACCCGCTCGACGACCGGTTCGGCTGTGCGACCGCGATGAAGCTGTATTACGGCTCTCTCGTGACCGGCGCGGGCATCAAGTATGTGGACATTGACGCGGAAGGAAACGCATACTTTGCCATTCCCGGCAACGAATATGCTCTGACGGTGATGTCCGATATTATGAACAAACACACCGGCAATTACATTTTCACCAAGGTCGTATCCGACATTCACGGCGGCAGCACCGAAGGTCAGAATATGTTCAAGAACAATCAGACGCTCTTCCTCGGTTCTTCCATGAAGGCGGTATCCAATTACCGCGACATGGACAGCGACATCGGTATTCTTCCGTTCCCTAAGTATTCCGAAGAACAGGATGCTTATTATGCACTGACCTCCGGCGGCACGATGGCAACGCTTCCGGCAACGCTGGCGCCGGATTCCCATGAAAATGTCGGTCTTCTCCTGGAAGCGATGAGCCGCGATTCCCGCGACAGTGTAATTCCCGTGTACAAGGAAACCCTTCTGAAATCCCGCTATGCGCGCGATGAAGGTTCCGCTGCTATGCTCGATATCATTTTCGCATCCGCAATGTACGATATCGGTCTGTCCACCATTCCGTCCGAAACGTACTATAAGTATATGGAAGTATACAACAGCGGTACCGATACGTTCGCATCTCTTACGCAGTCGATCAGCAAAATTGTCAACAAGAAACTCGAAAATCTGACCAAGCAGGGCTGAAGGAGAGGATTATGAAGATTCACAGCAATTTCACCGGCGGCAACATCATTGTTGACCGTATTGATACCGAAACGGGTACCGTATATCTCGAACGGGACCTCCGCGATACCGAGGGCGACTGGTTCTACTGGGCCTTCTGCGCGGAAGGCGCGGCGGGCGAAACGTGGACATTCCGCTTCCCGTCAAACAACCGTGTCGGACGCTTCGGCGCGGCGGTCAGCCGTGACCTCGCAGAATGGAACTGGAGCGAATCCGGTTCCGGCAATACGTTCACCTACACCTTCGGCGAAGACGAAGACAAGGTGTATTTCGCGCACAATATGCTCTATCATCCGGAACGGTTCGACGCGCTCTGCCGCCGCTGCCGCCTGATGCCGGAAGTGTTCTGCAAGTCCGTGAAGGGTCGCGACCTTCCCGCGGTCCGCTTCGGCGACGGGGATAAGTGGATCTTGCTGACCGCGCGTCACCACGCATGCGAATCCACGGGGGACTACGTTCTCGAAGGCGCGGTCGAAGCGCTGACATTTCTTCTTCCGGAAGGATATTCCATGCTGGTGATTCCGTTCGTGGATTACGACGGTGTGGTCGACGGTGACCAGGGTAAGAACCGCCGTCCGCACGACCACAACCGCGACTACACGGACGAACCGATCTATGAAGTTGTTCAGAAGATGATGGCGTTCGGACGCGAAAACGATTTGCGGTACACCTTCGATTTCCACTCTCCGTGGCATATGGGCGCGGAAAATGACTATGTGTTCTTCAGCCGCAGCACGGAGGCGATGGAACCGTTCACAAATGCGTTCGGTGAGCATATGAAGCGTGAAACCGCCGCAAACGAACTGAAATACACCGGAAACTGGGACGTCGGTCCGAACGAAAAATGGAACGACGAAACCAGCCCGAACTCCAAAAACTACTTCAGCAAGCAGGAATGCGTCCGCCTTTCCGTTACCACGGAAACTCCCTACTTCGGCGTGACCGACGGCATGGGCAAAATCTCACAGGAAGCCATGCTCGAGCTCGGCCGTGCTTTTGGCCGGAGTATTGCGCAGTATATTAAGGAGAATTGAGTCTGCAGGGGAAAACTTTTTGAAAAAAGTTTTCCCCTGCACCCCTTTCAAAAACTTTTGAACGAAAAAGAAAGACAAAGTTTGTGCAGATTTGAAGGAATAAAACGGCTGTGCAGCCGACAAAATTTTATTTCTCCAAATTTGCAGGTACTTTGTCTTTCTATATAGTATAAAGTTTTTTGGAAAGGGTTCGGGAAAACCTTTTTGCAAAAAGGTTTTCCCGAGAAACTTTATTTTGTCTTACAGACCCATTTCTTCCTTGATTTCGGCGAACTTTGCGACGATATCGCGGATGTCGGATTCGGTGAGGGCTGCGGAGATCTGGGTACGGATACGGGCCTTGCCCTTCGGAACGACGGGGTAGGAGAAGGCAACAACGTAGATGCCCTTTTCCATTGCACGTGCGGCGAATTCGCTTGCCTTGTGTTCGTCGTAGAGCATGATCGGGAGGATCGGGGAACCGCGGAAGGTTACGTCAAGACCGAGCTTGGAGATTTCTTCTGCGAAGATCTTGGTGTTGTCGAAGAGGCGTTCGCGGTAGGACGGGTCGGAATCGAGGAGGTCGAGAACCGCGATGGTTGCTTCGCAGATCGCGGGAGCAACGGTGTTGGAGAAGAGGTACGGACGGGAACGCTGACGGAGCAGGTCGATGATTTCCTTACGGCCGCTGGTGTAACCGCCGGACGCGCCGCCGAGTGCCTTGCCGAAGGTACCGGTGATGATGTCAACTCTGCCTTCCACGCCGCAGTATTCCGCGGTACCGTGACCGTGTTCGCCCATGAAGCCGACGGCATGGCTGTCGTCAACCATAACAAGGGCGTCGTATTCGTCTGCGAGGTCACAGATCGCCTGAAGGTTTGCTACGATACCGTCCATGGAGAATACGCCGTCGGTAGCGATGAGCTTGATGCGGCAGTTCTTTGCTTCTTCAAGCTTTGCGCGGAGGTCGTCCATGTCGTTGTTCTTGTAGCGGAATCTCTGAGCCTTGCAGAGACGTACGCCGTCGATGATGGAAGCGTGGTTCAGTTCGTCGCTGATAACCGCGTCTTCGGGAGTGAGAAGGGTTTCGAACAGACCGCCGTTTGCGTCGAAGCAGGAGCTGTAGAGGATGGTGTCGTCGGTGCCGAGGAAGTCGGAGAGGCGCTTTTCGAGCTTCTTGTGAACTTCCTGTGTACCGCAGATGAAACGAACGGAAGAGAGACCGTAGCCCCACTTGTCGTAGGAAGCCTTTGCTGCGTTGATGATGGTTTCGTTGGAAGCGAGACCGAGGTAGTTGTTTGCGCAGAGGTTGATCAGTTCGCGGCCGTTTGCGAGAACGCGTGCGCCCTGAGGAGTGGTGATGATCTTTTCATTCTTCGCCATACCGCCCGCTGCGATTTCTTCGCAGGTCGCGCGGAAAAAGTTAAGTGCAGACTTCATATCAAAATTCTCCTATCTATATTTCTGTCAGCTTGCGTACAATTTGGTATTCCCAAATCCGCACCCAAACCTTGTCAATTCATTCGTTTGAAAGTTTTT
>JAFQFS010000101.1 GCA_017398585.1 Clostridia bacterium | reverse complement strand
GAACCGCTTCCCGAAGAGGAAGTTCAGGACGCGGTCCAGACTTCGATGCGGGTCTCCGGAGCGTTTTCGGCTTATGGGCTGGAGGCGGCCGCCGCGGGAACGAATATCGCGATGGAGACGCTGGATTACATTAAAAAGATCTTCGGACAGGTCGAAGAAGTGAAAAACAATCAGACTGCGGGGGTGCTTGAATGAATTGGCAGTTGGCGGAAACAGGTGAGTTTTCCGGAAATGGAACGCTCAAAACAGGTGAAAAGTCGTTTGATGTGAAGTTTCGGCTCGTTACCTCCTCAAGGATCGACATCGGGACGGCATGGAACATTTCATGGAATCAGATGATCCTGAAGCATGGAAAGTTCCGGGGTGCGAAACTTCGGACGGTCTCTGTAGACGGAAAAGGTGAAAACTGGGGGCAGGTGTTCGACGTGACCGGACATTACGCCAAACTTCCCAAAGAAGAAGAGGAAGAAAAGAGTTTCGCCTCGCTCCAGTTCAACACCATGGGAGGAAAGGAAAAGAAAGTCCATTCCTACGCCACGGTTTCCTATCCGGCGGTAGAGATGGGTTTAAGGGAAGGTGCCGTTCCCGATTTCCGGCATGGGATCGGTTTCAACAATGGGATCTTTCAAGGTGTGGACATTACGGTCCCTGCGTTCGGGTTCAGCATTTCCGCGACTTTGCCGGCCGCGTGGTTTTCCGATGCACAGCTCGTTTACTTTCACAACCTGACCGGAAGTGTCAATGCCGAACCGTTCTGGATCTTTCCGAAAGGTTCCTGCCTTTTCACCGGTTTGAGAGGGAACACTTTGCGGAAACGCAATGCGGAAACGGAAGAATATGAGCTTCACTATTCCCTTTCGTTTGAGTTTGAAGCCGGACCGAATATCCAAAACGCCCACATTCCGCCGTTTCAGGGGATCACCAAGGAGGGGATGCAGTACATGTGGGTCTTTCATGCCGACCAGAAGGATGAAACATCCGGGATCACCATCCCATGTCCGATGGCCGCGTATGTCGAGACAGTTTATCCTTACGGCGACTTTTCATGGTTTTCAACGCTTCAATGGTGATTTATGGTAAAATTCGGTAAAAAAGGAAGACGCGGCGACCGTTTCATTTCCGCGAACGACTGGAATGATGTCCGGCAAATGCTTTCCATTCGGCAGGCTCAACCCCGCCAGAATGAAAACCAGCCGCGGGATTCCAACCTCATTCAGGCGGAAAACGGAACGGAGGCGGAAAATCTGGATCCGTTTCATGTCGGCCAGATCGTCACGGCGAGCTGGAATGAAAGGGAGGATGGACTTTTCGATCAGGAAGGAATGCGCCGAGGTGTCGAGACCGTAACACTCCGGCCGGATGATGAATGGGGAAACCATGCCGTTTATCAGAAGTCCGCGCCCGGCGGAAGTATTCAGCCTGCCGTGATCTCCGGACCGACGGCGGTGCGCGTTTTGTTTGAGGATGAAACGTCGCTGGAGTATCCGTTCGCGGTTCCGATCCCGGGGAGGTCGGACGTTTTGAAGGCTTCGCCGTTTGGGAAGAACCGCATTCTGTGGCATTCGGAACCGGAGGGGAGTATCGAACCGTGCGAAG
>JAFQFS010000100.1 GCA_017398585.1 Clostridia bacterium | reverse complement strand
TAGGCTAACCGAGGAAAAAACCAACTTCCGGCTACAAAATATACTATATCCTTAGCCCACGCGGTTAGCGCATAATCCGAGGGGAAGAGTCCAGAGTAGGGGAACCTTCACCTCCTTTGGTCGCGGAGATTCACAAGAGGCCCGCGACCGGGTCTCTTGTGCGCCCGTCCCGCGCAGGGACATTAATAATTGAAAAATGACTTTTCAAAGTCATTTTTCTACCTTCCGCACCGCAGGTGCGTCCCCTCAAAAAAACTATTTATTAAAATCACTTTATCTATTTTTAATAATTGACATACAGCCAATTATATGGTAACATATAGGTAACAATAATCCTATCGCAAAGGAAGGTTTGTCCGTATGGACGATAGCTCCAATATCCTCGAGATCCGCGGGATCTCAAAATCCTTCGGCGAAACACACGTCATCCGTGACCTCTCCTTCCGCGTTGCCCGCGGTGAGTTTCTCACCGTCCTCGGTTCCTCCGGATGCGGGAAGACCACCCTCCTCCGCATCATCTGCGGGCTTGAGGAGGCCGACAAAGGACAGATCATCCTCGACGGGCGCGACGTCACCTCCGCGGAACCCAATCTCCGCGAAGTCAATACCGTCTTCCAGAGCTACGCGCTCTTTCCTCATATGAACGTCTTCGATAACGTCGCCTATCCTCTCCGGATCGCGAATTCAAAAACGAAGCTCACCAAAGATGAAATCCGGCAAAAAGTCAATGATGCTCTCGCACTCGTCCGTATGACCGGATTCGAACGCCGGTTCCCCTCCGCCCTCTCCGGCGGACAGAAACAGCGCATCGCCATCGCGCGCGCCGTCATCTCACAGCCGCGCGTTCTCCTTCTCGACGAACCCCTCGGTGCTCTCGACCTCAATCTTCGCCGTCAGATGCAGTCCGAACTGAAAAATCTCCAGAAAACCCTCGGTATTACCTTCATCTATATCACCCACGATCAGGAGGAGGCCCTCAATATGTCCGACCGCATCGCTGTGATGCGTAACGGGACCTTCGTACAGATCGGTTCACCGTCCGAGATCTACGACAGTCCGAAGTCCGTCTATGTCGCACGCTTTGTCGGCGAAGCGAACATCCTCCCCTGTGCCTTCGTGAAATCTCTGGATGATCGCACCGCGCAGGTCGATTTCGGCGGCATCCCGCTCGTTGTCCGGAAGGGAAGCACGGAACGTCCGTATCACTCCGGTGATCTCGTTCACGCCGCGCTGCGCGGCGAAAAAATCCGCATTTCCGACAATCCGCAGGCAGCTGCCCTCTCCGTCACCGTCTCCGATATCAACTTTGCAGGCGGCGTCATGCGGCTCACGTCCGACTGCGGAGGGACAAAGCTCACCGCCGTGCGCTACGGTCTCGATACCTCCGTGAAAGCCGGCGACACCGTGCGGCTGGAGATTCCCGAAAACGCCGCCGTTCTCTGCGAAAGCGATGAGGAGGCGGGGGCATGAACCGGAAAAAACAGCGTACCGCCAATCTCGCGGTGCTCCCGATGTACCTGTTTTCCCTCGTGTTCGTCGCCGGACCGCTCGTGTACATGCTCGTCCTCTCGTTCATGACCCGTGACGGCTTCGGATTTCAGAACGCGTTCACCCTTGAAAACTACGCAAAAATCTTCGATGAAGTCTATTTCGCTACCTTCCTCGAATCACTCAAACTCGCGGTCATCTCCACCGCCGCCGTGATCCTGCTCGGCTATCCGTTCGGACTCGGCGCGGCGCTCCTTCCGACGAAGTATGCCCGTTTCTTCCGGACGGCGCAGATGATCCCCTATTTCGTGAACTCTCTCCTCCGTCTGTGCGGATGGATCATCATCTTCCGCGCAAACGGTCTGCTCGACAAAGTCCTGATGGCGGCGGGCATCACCGATGAACCCCTGAAACTGCTGTACACCTATCCGGCAGTCGTCGTCGGGATGATCTACGTCCTCCTGCCGTTCATGTTTCTGTCGGTCTATCAGGTGGCGGAAAAGCTCGACCTCACCCTCGTGGAAGCCGCACGCGACCTCGGGGCGGGGAAGGTTCGTGCGTTCCTGTCCGTCACTCTCCCGCTGACCATGCCGGGGCTGAAAACAGGCATCGTTCTCACGTTCATCCCGTCGATGGGGCTGTTCTTCATCGCCTCCATCCTCGGCGGGAACAAGGTCGTCCTGATCGGAAGTCTGATCGAGGAACAGCTCATGCGGGCGCACAACCAGCCGTTTGCGGCGGCACTCTCCGTCGCGCTGATGCTGCTCACGGGTGTGGTCTGCGGTATCCTCATGAAGAAACGGAGGGATGTGTGATATGAAATTCCGCAAACGTTCCCTCATCTACCCCATCGTCATGACGGTACTGACGTATCTCCCGATCCTCGTCGTGGCGGTATATTCCTTCAACGAAAGCAAACTGTCGTCCAAATGGGACGGCTTCTCCCTCAAGTGGTACGCGGAACTTTTCCGCGACGACTCCATTCTCGAAGCCCTCGGCAACTCCGTCTTTCTCGGCGTGACCTCGTCCGTTCTCGCGGCAGTCATCGCGACCTCTGCGGCGCTCGGCATGGCAAGATCCAAACTCCCGCTGAAGCAGTGGGTGGAAAAGCTGGCGCTCCTTCCGCTCATCATTCCGGAGATCGTCCTCGGCATGGTGTTCCTCGCGTTCTTCTCCCTGCTCGGACTCCCGTTCGGCATGCTGACACTCATCATCGCGCACACAGCATTCTGCATCCCGTACATCTACACGGAAGTGGCAGCGTGTCTGGACTCCCTTGATTACTCCGCCATCGAAGCGGCGCGCGATCTCGGTGCGGGCCGTCTGACGGCGTTCTTCACGGTCACTCTGCCGATGCTCTCGCCGGCGGTGATTTCCGGGATGTTCCTCTCGTTCGCGATGAGCTTCGACGACGTCATCATCAGCATTTTCGTGACGGGGGTATCGGTGAATACGCTTCCGATCAAAGTCTACACGCAGATCAAAACGGGACTTTCCCCAAAAATCAATGCGCTGTGTACCATCATGCTCGCCGTGTCGGTCTTCTGTCTGGCTTTGGCGGGAATCATAAAGAAAATCCATCAGAACCATTCCTAAAACATCACAAAAACAGGAGGTAACCCCACATGAAAAAACTCGCGCTCATCCTCGCAGCTCTCATGGCTGCCGGCACGCTCACTTCGTGCGGCGGCGGTGCGGGCGAAAACGGCACCCTCAATCTCTTCACCTGGGAAGGCATGTTCCCGGAAGAAGTTCTCACCGAATTTGAAGAAACCACCGGCATCGACATCAACTACGTCAACTTCGACTACGACGAAACCATGCTCATGAAGCTGCAGGCGGCAAACGGCGGCGACTACGACCTCATCATCGCGGACGACTACATCATCGAGACCGCCATCGCGGAAGGGCTTGTCCAGAAGCTCGACAAGTCGAAGATCCCCTCGATCGGCAACGTGAATCCGCTCTATCAGGGGCAGTTCTATGACCCGACCGACGAATACACCGTTCCCTACGGCGCGGGCGTACAGACGATCGTATACAACCCCGCAAATGTAGGCATTGACATCACCGGCTACGCCGATCTGTGGGATGCGTCCCTCGCGGATTCCGTGGGCATCATCTCGAACTACCGCGTCATCAACGGTATGGCGCTGAAAGTGCTCGGCAAGAGTTATAACACCACCGAAACCGCGGACATCGCAGCAGCGGGCGCGAAGCTGAACGAGCTTGCCCCGAACATCCGCCTCATCAAGGACGACTACATCCAGGACGACCTCGTCTCCGGCGAAATCAACGCGGCGGTCATGTACACCTCTCAGGTGACCATGGCAAAGCTGACCGATCCCTCCCTTGAAGTGGTCTACCCGAAGGAAGGCATCGGCTTCGGTATCATGGCGATGTTCGTTCCCTCGAAGGCGCCGAATGCGGACGCGGCACACAAGTTCATCGAATTCATCCTTGATCCCGAACGCGGTGCAAAGTGCTACGAATACCTCGGCTACTACTGCACGGCAACGGCATCCGAACCGTACATCACGGAAGAATACCGCGAATTCCTGACCCTTCCGGCGGAATTCAGCAAAGACAACATGGAAATGATCGAAAACATCACCCCCGAAGCGGACGACGCCCACATCGCAGCATGGAGCGAGTTCAAGGGGCTGTGTGAATAAAATAAAGTTTTTCGGGGAGGACCTTTTTAAGGAAAAGGTCCTCCCCTGAGACTTTCTCAGAAAGTCTCGTCCCCTCTCCAAAACCTTTTTGGACTGGGAACAGGACAAGGTATACTACAAAGAGGTATACCTTATTTTTCGTTTTTGCGGCTCGGATTTTCGTGTTTCAATCTCCACAAAACCCTTGCGCAACCTTTCAAAGTATTGTATAATAATCTTACCAATCCAATATGTACGAAAGGATTATCACCATGTTGAAATTCACCGAAATGCGGATCCCCGCAGCCAATCTCGGGACGCCGAACGTGCTGCCGGACGTCAAGGCAGATTACACCTACCCGGTTCCATCGCTGAATGCCGTTCCGGATCCGGCGGCGAACCTCCGTCCGGACGAATCCGCGTGGGTCCACAAGGGACGCATCCACTGCATGCTCCCCTACACCATGCAGGACGGCTATGACCGCAATCTGACCGAAAAGGGTCTGAAAACCGCCGTTCTCGAAAACGAATACCTCCGTGCGGAATTCTCCACGGAACTCGGCGGACGTCTCTGGTCGCTCATCTCCAAGCCGGAAGACCGCGAACTCCTCTTCCGCAACAACGTCTTCCAGCCCGCCAATCTCGCGCTCCGCAACGCGTGGTTCTCCGGCGGCATCGAATGGAACATCGGCATCATCGGACACCATCCGTTTACCTGTTCCCCGCTGTTCATTGCACGCTATAAGAACGCGGCAGGCGGCGAAACGCTCAAGATGTACGAATACGAACGCAAGCGCGGCATCGTTTACACCGTGCAGGCGACCCTCGCGAAGGACAACCTGCTCGTCCGCGTCACCATTGAAAATCTCTCCGGCAAGGATACCTACGTCTACTGGTGGTCGAACGGCGCGTACCTCGAAACGCCCGACAGCCGCGTGATCGTTCCGGCGACGACCTACTACAACTATCCGTGGGAAAACGGCAAGCCGATGGTCAAGGCACCCGATGTGCCGAAGGATGCGTACTATCCGGCAAACCACGACCACGCATACGACTACTTCTACCGCATGGAAGAAGACCGCCACCGCTTCATGTCCTACTACAACGGCGAAGGTAAGGGCTTCGTCCAGTTCTCGACCGCAAACGAACTGGGGCGCAAGCTGTTCGTCTGGGGTACGCAGAAACCGGGCGGACGCAACTGGAACCGCTGGCTCTCCCACGACGACCGCTGCTACGCGGAACTGCAGGCGGGTCTCCTCCACTCGCAGTCCGAACAGCGTCCGATGAAGGCGGGCGAGATCATCGAATGGACGGAAGGCTACGCGGCATCGTCCGGTGATCCGGCGGTCCTCCACGGCGAAGACTACGGCGCGGCAAACCGCTACGTGGAAGATCAGATCGTCGAAGACGGCCGCATCGAGCTGGTCTGCACCTCCGACGCATATTTCACTCCCGTCGAATCGGAAGAAATCATCTCTTACGGTTCCGGATGGGGTGCTCTCGAAGAACTGGCACGGAAGAAAGCGGGCGTCAAAGACTGGCGTCTCAGCAATCTGTCCGTATTCCCGGTCGAATCCGTATACGGAAAGCCGGAAGAGGACTTCCTCACTCTTCTTGAAACCGGGAAACTCCCCACACGTTCCGCTGAACTGACCGAAGACACCGTCCTCGAATACTGCGCGGGCGGCCGCTTCATCACGGCGCTCGAACAGGTCAAGGACAAAGACTGGTACACATGGCTGCAGCTCGGCTGCGCATACTATGAAGCGAAGTCGTTTGACGCGGCGCGTATGGCGTTTGAAAAATCCGTGAAAGCGGCGGAAAACCCGATCGCGTTCCGCACTCTCGCATGGATCTACGCATCGGACATCCCTCACCGCGGTGAAGAATGGAAGAAATACGGTGTTGCTTTCATGAAGCGCGCGGTCGAACTCGGCGGCAGAGGATACGTCCGCCTCATCATCGACGCGATCCGCTATATGCAGGAATTCGGCACGGATGCGGACATCATCGACCTCATCGAATCCTGCGGTGACACCTACAAAGCGAACGGACGTGTTGCACTGTTCTACGCACGCAGCCTGACCAGAACCGGACGTCTCGGTGACGCGGCGGCGATCATGAATTCCAAGCCGGAAGTTTCGGACGTCCGCGAAGGCGAAATCTCCACCTCCGCGATCTGGCTGGAACTCTACCGGAAGATCATCGCCCGCGACGAAAACCGCGACGGCGCCGACATCACGGACGCGGAAATCTTCGAAAAATACCCGATCCCGCAGGAAATCGACTTCCGAATGAGCTGAATACAGAAAAAATACGATGGGGAAAACTTTTTTGAAAAAAAGTTTTCCCCAAGCCCCTTTCAAAAAACTTTATTCTATGTGGATTGACAAAGTAAGTGCAAATCGTTTGTCAGCAGCCCCTCTGTGAGCCGGACGCCGGATCGGTATTCCAAATCCGCACCCAAACTTTGTCATCCCATTTGTCCGAAAGTTTTTGAAGAGGGGTTTGGGGAGGGACTTTTTTCAAAAAGTCCCTCCCCAATCACTCTATTTTACAAAAAATGAAAAACAAACCGTTCAAACTCGTTTCTCCCTACAAACCGACCGGTGACCAGCCCGAAGCGATCGAAAAGCTCACGGCGGGACTGGAAGCCGGCATGAAATACCAGACCCTTCTCGGTGTCACCGGCTCCGGCAAGACCTTCACGATGGCGAACGTCATCGCGCGGCTGAACCGTCCGGCGATCATTCTCTCGCACAACAAGACCCTCGCGGCACAGCTCTGCTGCGAGTTCCGCGAATTCTTCCCCGAGAACGCCGTCGAGTATTTCGTGTCCTACTACGATTACTACCAGCCCGAAGCCTACGTTCCCGGCAAGGACATGTACATCGAAAAGGACTCTTCCATCAACGACGAGATCGACAAACTCCGCCACAGCGCGACCTCCGCTCTGTTCGAACGCCGCGATGTCATCATCGTCTCGAGCGTGTCGTGCATCTACAGCCTGGGCCCGCCGGAAGAATACGCCGGCCAGGTCATCGGGCTCCGTCCCGGCCTGGAAGTCTCCATGCGCGAGCTGATGGCACGTCTCGTCGCGATCAGCTACGAACGCAACGACGTTCAGTTCATCCGCGACAAATTCCGCGTGCGCGGCGACGTTCTTGAGATTTTCCCGGCGGGTTTTTCCGACCGCGCCATCCGCGTGGAATTCTTCGGCGACGAAATCGATCGTCTCTCCGAGTTCAATCCCACAACCGGTCAGGTGATCGAATACCTCACCTACGCGCCCATCTATCCGGCGACGCACTATGTCGTTGACCCCGCGATGCGGGAGCGTGCATTCGAAGAGATCGAAACGGAAATGGAAGAACGCGTGGAATGGTTCCGGTCGCAGAACAAGCTGCTCGAAGCACAGCGCATCGAGGAACGCACCCGTTACGACCTCGAAATGCTGCGTGAAGTGGGTTTCTGTTCCGGCGTCGAGAACTACTCCCGCATTTTCGCCGGACGTGAACCCGGTTCCACGCCGTATTCGCTCCTCGACTATTTTCCCGACGACTACATCATGTTCATCGACGAAAGCCATGTCACGATCCCACAGGTCGGCGGCATGAGCGGCGGGGATAAGGCACGCAAGCAGAACCTCGTCGACTACGGCTTCCGCCTGCCGTCCGCATTCGACAACCGCCCGCTGACGTTTGCGGAATTCGAAAACAAGCTGAATCAGGTGGTCATGGTCTCGGCGACCCCGGCGGACTACGAAGCCGAGCACGCCGAACAGGTGGTCGAGCAGATCATCCGTCCGACGGGGCTGGTGGACCCCGAAGTGGAAGTCCGTCCCGTGGAAACGCAAATCGACGACCTCTTAATCGAGATCCGCGAACGGGTGAAGAAGGGCGAGCGCGTCCTTGTCACCACGCTGACGAAAAAAATGGCAGAAGACCTCACGGAATTCCTCGATGAACGGGGCATCCGTGTGAAGTACATCCACCACAACGTCGACACGATGGAACGGACGGAACTTCTGCGCAACCTGCGCATGGGTCTGTTCGACGTCCTCGTGGGCATCAACCTCCTGCGCGAGGGCATCGACCTGCCGGAAGTCACGCTGGTGGCAATTCTCGACGCGGACAAGGAAGGGCTGTTCCGCAGTTCGCGTTCGCTGATCCAGATGATCGGACGCGCGGCGAGAAACGCGGAAGGGAAGGTCATTCTGTACGCGGACAAGATCACGGCGTCGATGCAGGCGGCCCTTGAAGAGACTGAACGCCGCCGCACGATCCAGATGGCGTACAACCTCGAACACAACATCATCCCGAAGACGATCGAGAAAAAGATCGGCGGACTCATCAAAATTTCCGCCGACGGCACCGTTGAGGATTCCGAAGGAAACGTCAAAAAGAAACGCGGACGCAAAAAAGCGGACGCAGCAGTACCCGTCACGGGCGAGACGAAGGCATCGGAACTCGAACGTCTGCGCGAGGAAATGAAGCAGGCGGCAAAGGAACTCCGGTTCGAAGAAGCCGCGTATCTGCGTGACAAAATCCGCGCGCTTGAGGGGACAAAATAGAGATTCCCGGGGGAGACCTTTTTGCAAAAAGGTCTCCCCCAGACCCCTGTCCAAAAAACTTCAGACTATAACAGAAAACAAAGTACGGCTGAAATCGTTCGGAAAAAGGATTTCAGCCGTATTTTGAGTCAGTTAAAAGGCTCCCTTGAAGACCGTTCCGGTCTTCGGAGGCAATGCTGTCAACTTAAGACGAACTTAAGAAGCCTTCCTCCGGGAGGAAGGTGGCACGAAGTGCCGGAAGGAGACCGCGTCACCAACGCCCTGAATCTCTGCCGAAGGCGTGCGGCTGTAATATCGGCAGGTCTGCAGCCATTTGCCTGCGGCGGCGAACCAAACTGTCAGTGCCGCACTCTCCCTCAGTCACTTCGTGACAGCTCCCTCCCGGAGGGAGCCTCAGTGAGACAACCGAATTTCAACTTCGGCTGACCATATTCAACTGACACTGCACGTTATTTTATTGTTTGGTTTACATATTTCCGTCCGTGCCGCAGCGGTACAGAAGACGGGTCAGCGAGAGCAGGAGCATGATGTCCTGTTTTCCTGCACGGGCATACACCGTCACGGATTCTCCGTTGTACGGAATCACCGATTCCGTAAGCTGCCCGAGCATCTTCAGCGATTCCAGAACGGCGGAAACATCCGCTTCCGCCATGTCCAGCACCGCCGCAAGGGATTCCACATCGTACAGCCGGTCACGAGAGATGACGTTCAGTTTCAGAACGGCGCGGATGACCGTTTCGTCGGACAGTGCGGCGAAAATCTCCGACAGATTCGCCTGTGCGATGGCGTCGGATTCACCGGAAAGACTGTCGTACATGGCAAATATCCGCGGCGTATCGTCACGGTCAGCGTAGAACCCGCGCAGCTCTCCCGCGTGAAGAGTGGAGTACGTCGGATGCTCTGCGGCGGCGGTATATTCCGGAAAATACCGGCGTTCAAATCCGCTCAGAATCTGCCGGAACAGCCGGAATCCGTCGTCCGCCGCGGTTTCGGCGGGCATATCGGCGATATACTGTGCGATGCCGCCGAAAAGTTCCCTCTCCGGCACGGGTCTGCCGGACACAAGCCGATCCGCGCTCACGTCAAGGATTTCCGCAAGCGATGTCAGCATATCAAGCGACGGTTCGCCGTCGCCGGTCTCCCAGCGCGAGATCGTCTGCGGGGACGTGAACAGTTTTTCCGCAAGGTCGGTCTGGGTGAGATTTTTCGCTTTCCGCAGATTTTTTAAGTTTTCCGCAAAATTGTTCATCGGTGACCTCCCCATTTTTCCGCGATCATGTACGCCGCCGCGATGACCGCACGCAGATTCGTTCCCGTATACCAGCACCAGCGGTAAATCGTGACTTCTTCGCCCCTGATAACGGCGGGAATCTCACGTGCCTTCACCAGTTTAAAGAACGCCGCGACGGTTTCGGGAGCCGTACCGGTGAGTTCGCAGGCATAGTCCGCCGTGACATCCGACGGAAGCGTGCCGCTGTACGCCGTTTTCAGCAGGGCATCCGCTCCGGGCATCGCGAGAAACTCGAAAATATACCGGTAATTTTCGTAATGGTCAAGGATTTTCTCGAACATATCTCCCGGATACTGCTGAAGAACCGCAAATTTCAAACGGTCATTGCGGATGTTCGTGAGCATTTCCATCTCGTCCGACGGGGAGTTTTCCGTGAAGATCTGCGGACGCGGATCATCCCTGTCGATCAGCTCCTGCCATTCGCCGATGATTTCCTGCATGACTTCCGGTGTGTACCATCCGCCGTCCTCGCTCTGACGGATCGCCGCCCCGAACGCCATATAAGACACAATCTCCTGCATCCGATCGAACATGTCTGCCGGATCGGTATCGCGGATATAGTCCCGCACGGACAGCAGCAGGTCCCCGCGCAGATCGTGGTGGTGGTCAAACAGCTCATCAATGCTGATGCCGAACGCGTCCGCCAGGGCGGGCAGTACCTCCGCGGACGGCTTCGTCTCGCCGCATTCCCACTTGGACACGACTTTTTCGGATACGCCGACCGTTTCGGCGAGTCCCATCTGCGTCAGCCCCGCAGATTCCCGCAGAGCGCGTATTTTTTCGGTAAGGTTCATAAAATACCTCCAAATGATAGACTTTCGCGATCGCATTCTCATTATACGGGAATCCGGAAAAGGAGTCAAACAGAGAATACGGAAAAACTCCCCGATTCGGGGAGTTTTTCATAACCGTTTACGGTACATTGATGTACGATTTTTCGATGAAGCGTTCCAGAGACTTGGTCATGGGCTTCATGGAGCTTGCTACCTTGGACGCAATGTTCGGGTTCTTCGCGGAAACAAGGTCACGGTAGATGTGTCCGCAGCTCGAGCAGTGAATGGAGTTCACCTGACCGAAGTTGTACGTCGCGCTTTCGCGGATGATCGCGATCATGTCCGCACTTTCCGTGTCGCGGGTGTACTTGGAGATCAGCGCCTTGTCATAGAACGCCGGAAGAACGATTTCGAACGAGCATGCCGCCATATATTCGGTGATCTTTCCGACAAAGTCGAGATCCGCCGTCAGCGGGAGGCAGAAGAGGTTGTATGCGTCCCACGCCGTCGTCATGTAGTCCGTCTGTTCCTCATTGTACTTCGGATAGGGAAGAATACCGAATTCGATTTCCACGTTGCGGAGCGCGGCGGAGTTGCCGAGAAGCTGCGCTTCAAACAGCGCGCGTCCTTCGGAGAAGACCTTCGTCGCTTCGCGGTTCAGGTCGTCCGTGTAGCTGCCTTCGTTGGTGGAGAGGTATACACTCGGAGAATCCACGAGGAAAGTGTACATGGTGTTGAACTTGTCCACAAACGATTCCTCGCCGATGGCGAGCACCGGCAGACCGTTTTCGTCCTTCACCGTGATGTCCGCGTCGAACGCCGCCTGATAGGCGCTGATGAAGTTGGTCGTGTCGGAGGAATAGCCGTACATATCGTCGATGGTCATTTTGCCGTCGCCGTTCACATCGATGTTGACCGGTTCGATGTAGGAATTCATGACATCAAACGTCCACGCACCGTCGCGTACGATGTCGTACGGTGCTTCAAAGCCGAAGTCGGTCATCATATCCTTGTTGAAGAACAGACAGAACAGATAGTCGAGCGAGGTCATCGACAGGTCGCCCGTGATATAGAACAGCTTGCCCGCAACGTCCATTTCGTAAACAATGTCGCTGTTCCACCACGGCTTTTCGAAATTCACGTCCGCCACATCGTTCCAGTTGGCGAGAACGCCCTCGGAGGCAATGGACGTAATGTACGCCGCGTAACCGCTGATGAGCTGATAGGAGTCGTCCGCCGCCATGACGGAAACCTTGATCTTGTTGATGTAGTTCGCCTGATCGTCCCAGAGACCGGCTTCACTGATCGGTACCACGGTCACGTTCAGATCTTCTTCCACCTTCAGATTCCGGCGGTAGACCGCTTCAGAAATGACGTCGCCGTCCACTTCACCGACAAAGTCGCTTTCGGCGTGGATCGGCGTGAGGACAGTGAAGGAGCGGCCCTCAAAATCTCCGGAGGGGAGATCCTCGTACAGATGCGCATAGGGGTCTTCGGTTTCGGCGGGTTCGGCATTCTCCGCCGCAGGGGCTGCGGGATCGTCTGCCGGCACTTCAGGTTCCCCGGCACTCTGTTCGCTGCAGGAGATCATACCTCCTGCGAGCAGAAACGCAAGGAGCAAGGATAACGCACGTCGTTTCATAGAAAACACCTCCATCATGGAATAAATATACAGTTTTGTTTCATAAACAAAGTATACCATATCTGCAGAAAGATGTCAATAAATTCCTTCCAGACAAAAAACTCCCCTTCCCGGAGAGCAAAAAAACATCACATGAACAATCCGCACCCAACTTCGTTCCCTCATTCGACCAAAAGTTTTTGAAGAGGGGTCCGGGGAGGAACTTTTTGAGAAAAGTTC
>JAFQFS010000099.1 GCA_017398585.1 Clostridia bacterium | reverse complement strand
TTGTTGTCGATAAGCGCGCATGCCAGACGGAGATATTCCCCCGGGATCGCTCCGACGGATGCAAGTTCGTCCGGATATTCGCGCACAAGCTGTTCAAGCTCCGCAAGCGCCATTTCGGGAAGCGAGTGTTCCGCGGTGACGTTCCACTTCGGCGCGGGACCGATCACGGACGCAAGGTAGTTCGCCATTTTCACGGCAACTTTCAGCAGAGACGTTTTCCCCGTCGCGCGGAAATGATGGACGGCGGCTTCGACGAGTGCGCCCGCGTCGTAGGTTTCGTGCTGCCAGCGGATGTTGCCGCCGTTCAGCCCCCAGCGCTTTTCGGGACACATCAGGGTCGTGTAGGGGTTGATATATCCTTCGGGATCAATGTCCTGCGCCGCCGCGATTTTTTCGATGATAAAATCCATCTGTTCGTCGAGGGATTGGTCGTAATGCGCGACGAGCAGGTCGGAAATGCCGCGGATGCACTCACAGATCAGCCCGTGATACCACGGCGGACCGACATGACCGCCGCGTTCACGGCGCGCGACACGTTCGTAGTTGCCGATCGCGCCTTCCGCGAGGAATTTTTTCAGGATATCGGGCGCCGACACGGTGCGTATACGGTCAAGAAAGGGAGCAAAAAACGGGTCGGTGACCGTGACATTCGCAAGATCGGCGTAGGTGGGATGCTTTGCCATAAAAACTCTCCTTTTCCGTATAAAATCAATTGCGGAGGATACGGTTCCCCCGCAATTGAGCGTTGTTTTACTTCGTCATAACGGCAACGATGCTGTTCGGCGCGAGCGTGAGCGTGAGCTTTCCTTCGCCTGCACAGAGTTCCGGATCGGGTACCTTGATGGTTTCCGGCGCCTCCGCCGTGTTGCACGCGTTCTTCGCATGGGACAGCACGGTTTTTTCGTATTCGTACGCGCCGTCGACGGGCAGTTCCACTTCCACGTCGACGGATTCTTCCGCGCGGTTGAGCAGGATCACGGAAATGCGCGTTCCATCCGTCATTGCCGCCGCGTTGAACGTGTTGTCCGCGAAATCGCCTTCGAGTTCGAATTTTTTGTCAAGCAGTACACGGCGGTACAGGATATCCACACAGCCCGGTGCCTGATACCATACGGAACGGTTGTTCATGAACAGCAGACCCTGGTTCCAGCCGTTGTCGTTGTGTCCGTCGACCTGCAGGCAGTTCGCACTGCCCATGCACGGGAGGATGTCGCAGTGGTTGATCGCTTCGATAATCGCGTAGGCGTTCGCCATGCCGCGTTCGAAGTCGTGCTGGTTCGCGTTGAGTTCGTAGACGCAGAATTTGATGCCGCTGTCCGGAGCGATGGTTTCGAAATGCTTATACAGCGACCACGTACACGCCGGGAACGGAAGCGGGGTATCGCCGTGTTCGCACCACCAGTGGATGTCGAGCCATACCTTTCCCGCCATGCCCTGTTCTGCGGCATGTTCGAGAATGTGCTGATGATTGATGAGCGAGTTCATACGGAGCGGCGGCTGACCGGGCGCAACGTTGTACGCCGCCGGAACGCATTCATCGGGAATGTTGTAGGGATCGTCGAACGGATGTCCGTGGTAGTCGAAGTCGCCGATAACCATTGTGATGTCACGGGAAACCGACCATACGGCGTCGCACGCCGCCATAAAGCGGTCCGCGAATTCGGGGGTGACCGTTTCTTCGTTGCCGTACTGGATGTATTCGAGCTTGTACGGCTGCGGATGCTCGGACTTCATGCGGAGCTGTACCCATTCGTCGGATTCGTCGGTACCAAGCGCGTAGCGGGCAAAATCGCGCATATCTTCGGCGGATTCCCAGCCGTTGAAGTCGGGAACGCAGGTGACACCGAGCTTTTCGCAGAGTTCGATGAATTCAAGAATGCCGAAACCGTAGGAGGAATACGGATACCACCAGCCCTTATACGGCTTGCGGTTTTCGACGGGACCGGTCATGTTCTTCCAGAGGAAATCCTTTGCGTTCGCCATGCAGCCGCCGAAACGGAGCAGACCGATGCCCATGTTTTCGAGCGCTTCGCCGACGTCGCGTCTTGCGTGCATACCCTTATACAGTCCCCATTCGCCGGCTTCAAGGAACGCATATCCGAACGCCGCCGTGCCCTTCACGGAAACAGCGAAGCAGCCGTCGATTTCTTCCGCGGAGGAAGTGAGGGTGAATTCATACTTCGCCCAGTCACCGTCCACGGTGAACGAGGCTTCGGCGTATACGGCAGTGCAGTCCGCATTGCGGAAGGAAACGGTCACTTCTGCGGTAGCTTCGGGAGCGCCTGCCTTCGCCATGAGGAAGCCGCGGTAATCTTTTCCTGCCGCGAAATACATCCCGGATTTATTCAGACCGCGGTTGCAGATCGCGGAATCGGTCACGATCTGGCGGTGCGAACCGGAATAGCCGCCGTCGGCGAGTTCAAACGTTCCCTCACCAACGGGGAGCCACATATCGGAAACGCCGTTTTCGGCCGCGGGTTCTTCGAACGCTTCGCCGAAGATCATCTGCGACCAGATGCCGCCGTATAGTTCGTGGTTGACGTCTTCCATGCACGCGCCGAGCAGGGTCGGAGCGGTGGAAACCGCCGCGGTTGTCAGTTTGATCTGTTTCATAAGTACCTCCAGAGTACGATCGCTTTTTTTGCAGTATACCATATTTTTGTGCAGATTGCAAGAGCGGAGTGGGAGATCCAATGCGTTCGTTTGGATTATAAGGTAGAAAAACGCCCTGCGGGCGTTTTTCAATTTTTATGCCCCTACGCGGGGCGGCTGCACAAAGGAGGTTCACTCCGTGAACCTCCAGTCCTCGCGCGGGACCTCTTGTGAATCACCCGCGCCAAGGGGGTTCCCCCTTGGATTCTCCTTAACGCGCGTTTAGCGGAACAATCAAGAAATAACTCGACACGCACATACCGGTGCAAGGGTTGCGCAGATATAGGCTAACCGCGGAATCAAAGGTGAAGTTACGGCTATAAAATACACTTTATCCTTAGCCCCCGCGGTTAGCGCTGCGTCCGAGGGGAAGTGTCCAGAGGAGGGGAAGGATCCCCTCCTTTGGTCGCCGAGAGTCCAGAGAGGCTCTCGACAGAGCCTCTTTGGCGCCGCCCTGAGACACGAAGTGTCTCGTGCGTTGTGGGCATAAAATTATAGAAAAATGACCTTTAGGTCATTTTTCTTCCTTCCACCCCGCAGGGGTGAACAAATTTTATTGACATCGCGATTCCGTTATATTATAATGAAAGCAGACAATCATCCGGTGAAAGGACGAATTCCCATGAAAATTTTCATTATGACGGATCTGGAAGGCATCTCCGGCATCGCGAGGAAGGAGCAGGTCGACAACTCCGAGCCGTACGCCCTTGAACGCCTGATGGCGGACGTGAACGCGGCAATCCGCGGAGCATTCGACGGCGGCGCGGACGCAGTCTATGTGGAAGACGGTCACGGCGGCGGCAGAAACTTCATCAAAGAACAGCTCGATCCGCGCGCGGTACAGGTCGGCAACGCAAGCGCCGGTTCGACCGATATGACCAAGGTCGACGCAATGTTCCTCATCGGCGCGCATGCCATGTCGGGAACGCAGAACGCCTTCCTCGACCACACGCAGTCGTCAATGACGTGGCACGACTATTACGTCAACGGCAAACGGTGCGGCGAAATTGCACAGGAAGCAATCTATGCGGGCGCGTTCGGCGTGCCGGTGGTGATGGTCAGCGGGGACTTTGCGGCGTGCGCGGAAGCCAGACAGTTCTTCGGCAACATCAAGACCGCCGTCGTCAAGTATGCGGAATGCCGAAACGTCGCGGAATGTATCCCCGACGACGAAGCGGAACGGCTCATCTACGAAGCGGCGAAGGGTGCGCTGTCCCTTGTCGGAAAGGTGAAACCGTACCGCGTGACCCTTCCGGCAGAGATCAAAATCGAGTACAACCGCGCAGACTACTGTGACGACGCGGCAAAATGGAGCGGCGCGGAACGCTTGGACGCGCGTACACTGCGGAAAATCACAGACAAAATCGAATTCTATCGGGATATTCTGATCTGACTACAGCAGAAATATCCGCTGAACTCTATTTTCTCTCATAGATTGAAGTTTTTTGGAAAGGGTTCGGGAAAACCTTTTTTTCAAAAAAGGTTTTCCCGAGAAACCCCATTTTATAACCAGAAAGGACACTGCCATGTTACTCTCTACACAAACCGACGTTGTATTTGCGAAATGCGGCATTGACGAAGGGCTGAAAGTTTTCGCAAAGGCCGGCTACGAAGCTCTCGACTACTCCATGTTCGGCATGACCGGCGACGATCATTTTTTGAACAACTGCGACGTGGAAGCGTTCGCGAAGGAACTTCGCGGCAAGGCGGAAGCGGTCGGACTGCAGTTCAACCAGGCGCACGCGCCGTTCCCGTGCTGGCGCAACGGCGACGAAGTTTACAACGCAAAGATGCCGGAACGTCTTGCGAACTCCATCCGGATTGCGGGTATCCTCGGCGCAAAGGCGATCGTCGTCCATCCGATCGCGTACATCCGTCCGGGCGATGCGCAGAAGGCGTTCAACTTTGAAATGTACCGCAAGCTCGAGACCGTCGCACTCGAATACGGCACGAAGATCGCGCTTGAAAACATGTGGGGGCACGACAGCCGCCGCGGCTACATCGTGCCGAACGTCTGCTCGTTCGCAAAGGATCTCTGCGAATACTACGACGATCTCGCAAATCCGGCGGCATACACGGTATGTCTCGACCTCGGTCACTGCGGTCTCGTCGGCGAAGAACCGGACGACGCGATCCGTATCCTCGGAAAAGACCGCCTCGGCGCGCTCCACATCCACGACAACAACTACAAGGCGGACACCCACACCGTCCCGTACGACTGCGGCGCAAAGATGAACTGGGACAACATCACCCGCGCCCTCGGCGAGATCGGCTATCAGGGCGACTTCACCTACGAAGCCGACAACTTCCTCGCCCGTTTCTCCCCCTCCGACATCCAGGTCGGCGTCACCTACATGGCAAACCTCGGCCGCCTGCTCATGGACAAAATCAACGCGGCGAGAAAATAAGAAATAAAGTTTTCCGGGGAAACCCTTTTCAGAGGAAAGGGTTTCCCCGGACCCCTTCCCAAACCTCTTCAAATGAAAAAACAGAGCATACCTCTGAGAAGTTGCGCTCTGTTTTTTTAAGTCTGCACACACTTTATTTATACATCAAGTCTGAAGTTTTTTGAATGGGGTTTGTACGTTCCCCCCTATAATTCCACGTCAACAAAAACGGGGGAGTGGTCGGATAAGGGGAGATAATAGTCCGGTGAGAAGCGTTCGAAGCAGCGGACGAATCCCCGCTCCCGCATTCCCACTGATTGTGGCTCATGAATCTGAGTCTTGACATCCTGTTGAATCCTCCGTTTCATAAAATCTTCATTTATTCTGTAATTTTATCCAATACCGAACTTGCTTTTTTATGATTATAGCACATACGGACTGTGTCAAGAACACCGCAACTGCGGGTTGAACCGTCCCGCGCCGCCTCATCCGCCAGATGCTTGCTAAATCCACTCCGCATATGGTATACTATCTTCATAAACCGGGCGCGCCGGTCAACGAAAAATGACATCCACAGGAGGAAATCCCATGCAGGACATCCGCATCGGGCAGAACATTGCCGTTTTACGAAAAAACAGCCGTCTCACGCAGGAGCAGCTCGCGCAGGCACTGCACATCAGCGCACAGGCGGTTTCCAAATGGGAAAACGGACTCAGCGTTCCGGACACGCTGACCGTCCCGCAGATCGCGGACTATTTTCACGTCAGCATTGATTTCCTCTACTACGGAAAGGCGGAAACTATGCACAACAGTGAAACAGAAACGGTCAACCGCGAGAAAACCCATTATGCCAACCGTCTCCTCTACAAATATTTCAAAGAGGACGAACTTGCCGCGCTCACCGATGAGGAATTCGCAGTTCTTCAGGAAAAACTGGACAACTATTTAACCTTCTCTCCGGGCTACAACGTGAATTTTATTGATTTCTATCACGGCACCAACGCCGGGGACATCCGCGGAAACGGAAGCGACACCGACTTCCGCATCTACCGCAGAAAAGCGATGGCGGATGAATTCCATCGTTCCTTCACCTTCTACTGCTACGAGCGGCTGTTCTCCCTCGCATACGCACTGGGAGTCCGGCATTTTTACGACATCGGCTGCGGAAACGAACTGCAGGCGTTCCTGCTGACGTGGGACAAAGATCTGCATTACACCGGCATTGATCCGAACATTTTCCACGCATATTACGACGATTTCCACACGGAGCCGTCGTATGTCAACGGACTGTTTGAAAAATTCACCTCCGGCGACCGGATCCGGTATATCAAAGCCGAATATCCATGCGAACTGAATATCGAAGAGAACAACATCGCCATTGCCTCACACGTTTTCGAGCGTGTAGCAGACTCTCCTCTGTATGCCGCCATGGCAAACGATTTCGAACGGATCATTCTCGATCTGAACAACAAGTGCCTCAATCCCGTTCTGCGGGAAATGAGTGCGAAGGATGCTGTAAAAAACGACATCCGCGTCTGGATCGACCCGTTCGAGGAAGATTTTGTTCTTCTGAAAAAGATCATGCCGGATTTTGAGTTTCTGCGGCTCGGCACCTCCGGAACCACATCGACCTATGTGTTCGGAACCAGAATACCGTCCGATCTCGAAAAGCTGGAAAAACGCTATATCCGCGTCGGTGACAGCCTGCTGTCCGGCGTGATTGACCGGTATCTCTGCACGGAAATGACAAAATAAAAAATATCCTCACTCGGGTGGGGATATTTTCATTCGATATAGGACATATCGTTCAGCCGTTCGATGATCCGGTGTCTCGCTTCATCCTCGCGCAGGAACGACACCCCGCCCGATTTCCCGAAAAGGCAGGATGTTTCGAGCATCTCTACCTGCCATCTGAGCCACATGGCGAAAAATACACTCAGCGTGCCGTCATGGGAAACAAGGATAATCTGTTCCGAATCGGACTCCATGATCTGCCGGTAAAACGGGAACAGTCGTTCCCACACATTCCGCACCGACTCTGCGCCGCGAAACGGTCTGCCGTCCACAGATTCTGCGCGGTCAACGGTGTGCGGCCAAACAGGACATGCAATATGCGTCCGCGCACATTCCTTCGACATTCCGACTGCTTCGCCGAGATCAAATTCCCGCAGAGCAGCATCATACACCGGTGAGGTATGGAAATATTCCGCAACAATCTCCGCCGTATGCCGCGCACGCAGCAAATCGGATGAATAAATCACATTTGGTTCCCCGTTCAATTCAGCAGAAAGCCGTTCCCCGATCCGGTGTGCCTGCCGGATACCGAGTTCCGTCAGATCCCACTCTGCCCACGAGCCGATCATCCGGTTGACATGCTGTTCGGACTGGGTATGTTGTATCGTAATAATATGTTTCATATTTCAATCATCGTTCGAAATAATTTTTTGCATTCGGATAAAAAGCAAAACACCGTTATCGAATGATAACGGTGTAAGAGCTCCCCCAGCCTTACTCGAACCAACGATCACCGCACGAGGAACCTGACGGTTCCTCCGCAGGAATGCTCACGGCTAAGGTAACCTGACACTATACAGGAATCCCCCGCGGCATTCCTGCATAACCGCTGCTTAGGTGGCTC
>JAFQFS010000098.1 GCA_017398585.1 Clostridia bacterium | reverse complement strand
TTGGCTGTCGCCGTCCTCGCTTCTGTCAGTTCTGTCAGCTGACATACAGTTTCAACTAACGCAAAGCACGAACGGCGGCATGCCAAGACGAGTTGCTCCGCAACTCGGGCGGTGTTATACTTACAGTAGCTGAATTCTATAAGGGCGCACTGAATCCAGTATACGGAAGGGTCGAGCGCTGAACAAAACGGAGTTTTGAGAAGTCGCTCCACTATTCCTCATGACTTTTATACCTCCACGGCTATAGGTCTAACAAATTTCAGCCGTACTCCACCGAGAATTTTCCCCTTTTTCCCCCACTAAATCATATCAGCCATACAATCCGGCTGCCGCAGTATAAAGTTCTTTGCGCAGCTTTCTTTCAAGAAAGCGCGTTCCCCCTAAACCACCCCCTTGCAATCCCCTCACCCCTGTAGTATAATGAAGAAAAAACGAAAGGAAAACCGCCATGGAACGAATCAACCTGAACGACAACTGGAAATTTCACCTTGGGGATGAAGAAAATTCTTTCGAGACCGCACATAAGGACGAAACGTGGGAAAGCGTGACGCTGCCGCATGACTGGTCGGTCGCATATCCGAAGAGCAGGGAATGCTCGAGCGGAACAGGGTATGTCATCGGAGGAACTGCGTGGTACCGGAAAGCGTTCCCGCTGACCGCAAACGACGAAGGGAAGCAGATGTTCCTCTGCTTTGACGGAGTCTATAAGAACAGCCAGGTCTGGGTCAACGGGTATTATCTCGGACGCCGCCCCAACGGGTACATCTCTTTCCGTTACGATGTCACCGATTATCTCTACTGCGACGGACGCGACAACGTCGTTGCTGTCAAGGTCACCCATGAAGATATCGCCGACTCCCGCTGGTTCACCGGCTCCGGCATCCATCGCAAAGTCACCCTCGAAACATACGACTTCGTCTGCCCGTCCGAATACGGCATCTTCTTCCATACCGATTCCGCAGACGAAACGTCCGCCGCGTTCTCCTGCGACTGCGAACTCGCACTCACGGATTCCGCACCTCTTAACCACCGCGAGGTCACCGTCCAGTCCATGCTGTTCGATGCCGACGGCATCCTCGTCACTGTTGCCGAAGCCGATGCCATCCTCAGCAAGGGTACCTTTAATATCGTCACCACTTACGGCAAACTCGATAACCCCAGCCTCTGGTCCACCGATGCACCGTACCTCTATACCCTCCGTACCGTCGTCACCGACCGCGAAGGGAACAGCTGCACCGTCGGTGAGGAACACGTCGGGATCCGTACCTTCTCCTTCGATCCCGAAAACGGCTTCTTCCTCAACGGTACCCCCACTCTTTTCAAGGGGGTCTGCATGCACCACGACGGCGGTGCCCTCGGCGCAGCAATGACCAAAGGCGTCTGGAAACGCCGCCTCCGCAAACTGAAAGATATGGGCTGCAATGCCATCCGCATGAGCCATAACCCTCATATGCCCGAACTCTACGACCTCTGCGACGAAATGGGATTCCTCGTCATGGACGAAGCGTTCGACGAATGGGAAGGCTGCAAAAATAAATGGTTCAACGGTCATAACGTCTATCCGCCGAAGCATCAGGGCTACGCGGAAGATTTCCCCGAATGGCATGAACGCGATCTCACCTCCCTCATCCGTCGTGACCGCAATCATCCCTCCATCGTCATGTGGTCCATCGGCAACGAGATCGACTACCCCAACGACCCCTACAATCATCAGAGCTTCCAGCAGATGACCGGCAACAACGACGCCAACAAGCCCGAAGCCGAACGCAAATACCACAGCGGACGCCCCAATATGGAACGACTCTCCGTCGTCGCCCGTGAACTCGTTTCCATTGTCAAGCGGAGCGATACCACCCGCCCCGTTACCGCCGCCGTCGCGTTTCCCGAACTCTCCGCCAACATCGGCTACCTCGATCCGCTCGACGTCGTCGGCTATAATTATAAGGAACAGTTCTACGAACAGGACCACGCCCGTTTCCCGGACAAGCCGTTCCTCGGCAGCGAAAACAGCCACAGCTACGGCGCATGGAAAGCCGTCCTCGACCATACCTACATCTCCGGACAGTTTCTCTGGACCGGCATCGACTTTCTCGGCGAATGCGGCGGATGGCCGTTCCATTCCTCCGCTGCCGGTGCCATCACCACGGCGGGTTTCGAAAAGCCGCGCTACTACGTCCGCCAGAGCTGGTGGTCGGATAAACCCGTCATCCGTCTCCTCACCGGACGCAAGGGCTTCGGACGCCGGACCAGCGGCGAATGGAAACCCGTCACCGAATCCTGGAACTACCTCCCCGGCGAAGAAATCGAAGTCCGCTGCTGCACCAACGCCGGCGAACCGGAACTCTTCCTCAACGGCAGAAAGATCCCCGGCGAAGCGAAGCTCGATTCCGCAGACATGGGCTTCTTCAGCTGGATCGTCCCCTTCGAACCCGGTACGCTCGAAGCCCGCGCGGGAGACGTCTCCTTCGCCCTCGAGACCACCGGCGCTCCCGCGAAGATCGCGATGGAGAACGTCTGTGACGATGACATCGTCCAGATCGAACTGACCGTTCTCGATACCGAAGGCCGCCGCGTCGTTTCCGACCAGTCCCGCATCCGCATCCACATCGAGGGGGAACACGAGTACCTCGGCATGGACAACGGCGACATCGAAGACCTCACCGACTACCGCGAGCGCCGACGCAATACCCTCGACGGCCGTCTGATGATCTACCTCCGCAAAAAATCTTCCGCTCCGGTCAAAGTCATTGCCATGAATCCCTATCTCGGTTTCGCAGAACTCACCGTCTGATTTTCCATAAAATGCAGAAGAGGAACCTTTCCACGGAAAGGTTCCTCTTCTGTTCTTACCAAAATGAACAATTTATTTTCTAATCAGTGTTTCATTATGACGGTAATTTATCCTTTCTTTACATTTTGAAATAGAATCCGGAGCGATTTTAGGGTTATACTTAATTATCATTGAATTTATCCAACGGAAAGGCAGCCTATGCTCCGCTTAACCGACATCACAAAAACCTATCCGTCCGGCGACGTCACCGCTCTGCAGGGAGTTTCGATCGCATTCCGTCCGAACGAATTCGTCTCCATCCTCGGTCCGTCCGGATGCGGCAAAACCACCCTCCTCAACATCATCGGCGGCCTTGACCGCTATTCCTCCGGTGAACTGTCCGTGCGCGGCGTCCCGACCACGAATTTCCGTGACCACGACTGGGACACCTACCGTAACCACTCCATCGGCTTTGTCTTCCAGAGCTACAACCTCATTCCGCACCAGACCGTCCTTGCGAACGTTGAACTTGCACTGACACTCTCCGGCGTCTCCCGTGCGGAGCGCAGAAAACGTGCCGTCGAGGCACTCGAAGCGGTCGGGCTCGGGGACCAGTTAAAGAAAAAACCGAGTCAGATGTCCGGCGGGCAGATGCAGCGTGTCGCAATCGCGCGTGCACTCGTAAACGACCCCGACATCCTCCTCGCAGACGAACCGACCGGCGCGCTTGACTCCGAAACGAGCGTACAGATCATGGAGATCCTCCGCAAAATCGCGGAAAAGAAGCTGATTATCATGGTCACGCACAATCCCGACCTCGCCGATCAGTATTCCACCCGCATCATCCGTCTCCTCGACGGCAAAGTGATCTCCGACTCCGACCCATACTCCGCCGAAGACGAGGCAAACGAAATCCACACCCCCTCCGCAGCCGACGCGGGCAAGGCAGGGAAGACCTCCATGTCTTTCGGCACGGCGGTCTCGCTGTCGATGAACAACCTCATGACCAAAAAGGGACGCACGTTCCTGACGGCGTTCGCCGGATCCATCGGCATCATCGGGATCGCGCTGATCCTGTCGCTGTCGAACGGTATCAACCTCTACATCGAAAAGGTACAGGAAGACACGCTGTCGACCTATCCGATCTCCATCCAGCAGGCAACGGTGGATATGTCCTCGCTCATGACCTCGCTGATGGAATCCCGCGAGGACAAGCTCGAATCCCACGAAGACGGACGCGTTTACTCAAACGTCATGATGTACGACCTCATGGACACAATGATGTCCGCGGACGTCCGTCAGAACAACCTGACCGACTTCATCAAATACATCGAAAGCGACGCATCCGGCATGTCGGACTACGCGTCCACGATCATGTACGGTTACAATGTCCCCCTGCACATCTACTCCACGGATACCGTGAACGGGATCACGCAGCTGAACCCGTCCCGGATGTTTGAAAATATACGGCCGGGCGGCGGATCCTCCGATTCGTCCTCCTCCGGTTCCGGCACGGGAACCGTGAGCGGCATGAACAGCCTGATGTCGACCTCCTCCGGACTGAGCATCTGGCAGGAAATGATCGACAACGAAGAGCTGATGGCAGAACAGTACGACGTCCTTGCCGGACACTGGCCGACATCGTACAACGAAGTGGTTCTCGTCGTTGACCACAACAACGAAGTGAACGACGTGTTCCTGTACGCACTCGGCTTCAAGGACAGCGAAGAACTGAAAGACATGATGTCTGCGGTCGCCTCCGGCGAAAACTTCAACGCGGAAAGCACGAGCTGGTCATACGACGAAATCCTCGACCGCGAATTCGCACTGGTTCTCCCGTCCGACTGCTTCCGCATCACGGAAGACGGCACCTATGAATACATGGGGGACAACGAATCCTTCATGAAAGTTCGGATCGACGATGCGCTGAAACTGAAGATCGCGGGTATTGTCCGTCCGAATCCCGAAGCGGTGGCGGCATCGCTGTCGGGTGCGATCGGCTATACGACCGATCTGACAAACTACATCCTTGAAAAATCCGCGGAAGCGGACGTCGTCCGGGCACAGCTCGCAGACGAAACCACGGATGTTCTCTCCGGTCTGAAATTTGACGACGGCACGATGGAAGTTCCGACCGGTGCGGACATGGCACCGTACATCCGGGAGGAAATCGCGTCGATGACCTCGGCGGACAAAGCGGCGGTCTACGCGAAGAAAGCCTCCTCCATGTCCGACGAAGACGCGGCGGCACAGGCGATGGAACAGCTTGCCGTGATGCCCGCGGAAGCGGTAACGGACCTGGTACGGACCGTCATGATCGAGCAGAGCGGCATGGAATCTTCGGCAGTCGAAGCCTACATGGCATCGATGTCTGCCGAAGACATGACCTCAACGGCAATCGGCATTCTGTCGGCGCAGGCAAAAGCGGCGTATGCAGCGGAAATCGAAACCCAGCTCGGCACGCTTTCAACGGACGAACTTGCGGCACAGCTTGAAACAATGCTGGATTCGCTTTCGGACGAAACCGTAGCGGCAGACTTTGCGGAATACATGCCGGCATGGTTCTCGGACTCCACCTACGAAAAAAATCTCGATCTCCTCGGCTACAACGACAAAACCTCGCCGACCTCGGTAAACATCTACGCAAAGACCTTCGAGGACAAGGATATGATCGCGGAAATCATCGCGGAATACAACCGTCAGTGCTCGGAAGACGGCCGTGAAGAAGACATCATCAACTA
The DNA here is from genome assembly GCA_017398585.1 of Clostridia bacterium. Taxonomy (GTDB): domain Bacteria; phylum Bacillota; class Clostridia; order Oscillospirales; family CAG-272; genus UMGS1696. Next base: position 8,287 of record JAFQFS010000098.1, on the reverse strand, counting down.
CACGGACTACGTCGCCCTTATGATGTCCTCGATCTCGACGATCATTAACGTAATTTCTTACGTTCTGATCGCATTTGTCTCGATCTCGCTGATCGTTTCCTCCATCATGATCGGCATTATCACCTATATTTCCGTCCTCGAACGCACCAAGGAAATCGGCATTCTCCGCGCCATCGGTGCATCCAAGCGGGATATCTCGCGCGTCTTCAACGCCGAAACTCTCCTTGTCGGGCTGACATCGGGCACCATCGGCATCGCCGTGACGCTCCTTCTCTGCATCCCCGCCAACATTATCATCAAGCACCTCACCGACATTTCCAACCTCGCAAAACTTCCTCCGGTCGGCGGTGTCGCCCTCATCCTCATCAGCATGACCCTCACCCTGATCGCGGGTCTCATCCCGTCCGGATTTGCAGCCAAGAAAGACCCTGTGGAAGCGCTCCGGAGCGAATGATCCAAAAAACAATCCGGGATCCTTTTCGGAAGAAAGGATCCCGGATTTCTTATTTCATTCAGCCCAGCTTTACCCGGATCATATTCCAGGACTGTCTGCCGAGCGATGCCTTCAGGGATGTACCGCAGACGGATGCGTCACCGGAAGCTTCCGGAACCACATTGTCCGGATGGTCCGCCGTGTTGATCGCCTTCAGGTCGTCGTGATAGAGTACAACGTGTTCGATGATTTCCGCATGTTCTGCGAACGCCGACAGATCGGCGGTGAATTCGCTGCCTTCCTCGAGGGAACGGTTGACCGCGAAGATATCGAGTTCGTTCGTATCCTCGTGGAAAACGGCGAGGGATTCGACATAGGGAACATCTTTCACGCGGTCGGTGGAATAGGTATCGCAGACCACGCGGGTGTCGAGAACCTTGCCGCGTCCGTACTGGGACATGTACATGAACGGATAGAAGATCGTCTGCGCCCAGCAGCGGCCGCCGTTTTCGTTGTTTTCGGTCATGATCGGCGCGATGACATTCACAAGCTGTGCGAGGCACGCCATCTTGACGCGGTCGCAGTGGCGGAGAAGGGTCATCATCAGGCAGCCGACGACGAGGGCATCTTCGAAGTTATAGATATCCTCAAGCTGCGGCGGAGCGACCGACCACTTTTCGAACGGCGTACCGTGGCTGTGGAACCATACGTTCCATTCATCGAACGACAGATACATCGTCTTTCTCGACCGCTTGGTCTTCTTGATGTAGTCCGCGATGCCGCACACCGTCCGGATGAACGTATCCATTTCAAGGTTGGATGCGAGGAAGGACGGGGTATCGTTTGCCGGATTGCCGTAATAGTTATGCAGGGAGAGGTAGTCCACATGGTCGTATACATGGCGGAGGACTTCCGCTTCCCAGTCGCCGCACATGCTGTAGTTGGAGGAGCCGCACGCGACCAGTTCGATGGACGGGTCGGTCCACTTCATGAGCTTTGCGGCTTCGGCTGCGATGCGGCCGTATTCGGTCGCGGTCTTCGCGCCCATCTGCCACGGACCGTCCATTTCGTTGCCGAGACACCACACCTTGATGCCGAACGGTTCTTCGAAGCCGTTGGCTCGTCTGCGGTCGGAGTATTCGGTTCCGCCGGGATGGTTGCAGTATTCCACGAGCTGACGCGCTTCTTCGGGACCGCGGGTACCGAGGTTGACTGCCATCATGACCTGCGAATCCGCCTTTTTGCACCAGCTCTGGAACTCGTCGATACCGACTTCGTTGGTTTCGGTGACGCCCCATGCCAGTTCGAGTCTGCGCGGACGCTTCGACTTATCGCCGGTACCGTCTTCCCACTTATAGCCGGAAACGAAGTTCCCACCCGGGTAGCGCACGATCGGCACGCCGAGCTTCTTCACCATATCAATGACATCGCCGCGGAAGCCTTCTTCGTCCGCAGTCGGGTGACCGGGTTCGTAAATGCCGTGGTACACGGCACGGCCAAGGTGTTCGATGAACGAACCGAAGATGCGCGGGTCGACATCGCCGACAGTATACGCGGGATGCAGGTGTAATGTGGATTTCTTCATATGTCTTTCCTCCTGTTAGGAATATTAAACTGCTCGTTTATATTAGAAGGAAGAAAAATGACTTTGACAAGTCATTTTTCAATTTTTATGTCCGCAGCGCACGAGACACTTCGTGTCTCAGGACGGGCGCCTAAGAGGTCTCCGCGCGAGACCTCTTAGGAATCTCCCGCGCCAGGGCGTTCCCCCCTGGACCTCCCTTGCGTTCGTTTTTCTGAACAATTCAGACATACACTCGACACGTTTGGATAGGTGCAGGGGTTGCGCAGATATAGGCTAACCGCGGGACAAATCGTTCGTTCTGTCCGCTGACGGAAGGTTCAGACAGCTATTCACTATTCACTATTCACTATTAGCTCTTAGCTTTTTTAAATGTCCGCGACCGCAAGGTATTCCGCGCCGTGTTCGGCAATGTATTTCTTGCGGCCCGCAAGGTCGTCGCCGAGCATTAGTTCAAACATACGCGCTGTTGCGGCGGCATCCGCCGGCGTCACACGGATCAGGCGGCGCGATGCGGGATTCATTGTCGTTTTCGACATCATCTGCGCTTCGTTTTCGCCGAGCCCCTTCGAACGCTGAAGCGTGTACTTTGTCTTTGACGCTTCCAGCTTTTTGACAATTTCCGTCTTTTCCGGTTCGTTGTACGCGAACAGCGGGTCACCCTTCGCGGGTGTGATCTCGTACAGCGGCGATTCCGCGATGTAGACCCGACCTTCCTTCAGCAGCGTCGGCAGCAGGCGGTAGAACAGCGTCAGCAGGAGCGTACGGATCTGGAAGCCGTCTTCGTCGGCATCGGTACAGATGATGATCTTTGCCCAGCGCAGGTTCGCCATGTCAAAGGGAACCATATCCGATTTATTTTTTGTCTGGATCTCCACGCCGCAGCCGATAACGCGCAGCAGATCTACGATAATATCGCTCTTGAAAATGCGGTCGTACGTTGCTTTCATGCAATTGAGCGTCTTCCCGCGCACGGGGATGATCGCCTGGAATTCCGCGTCGCGCGCCATTTTGCACGACGTCATTGCGGAGTCCCCTTCCACGATGTACAGTTCGCGCACCTCCGGATCCTTGGAGCGGCACGCAACGAACTTTTCCACGCGGCTCGACACATCGGTCGAAGATGTAAGCTTCTTTTTGAGGTTCAGACGGGTGGATTCTGCCTGTTCGCGCGAACGTTTGTTGATCAGCACCTGTGCAGTGATCTTATCCGCGTCGATAGGATTTTCCGCAAAGAAATATTCGAGCTGTTCCTTGAGGAAGTCCGTCATGGCTTCGGCGATGAAGGCGTTGGTAATCGCCTTTTTTGTCTGGTTGGCGTAGGACGCCTGGGTGGAGAAGCCGTTGGACACCAGAATAAGACAGTCCTCGACGTCCTGGAACGTGATCTTCGCTTCGTTTTTGTTGTACTTGCCCGTTGCTTTCAGCCGCTTGTCGATGGCATACACGAACGCCGTCTTGACAGCACGTTCGGGAGAACCGCCGTGTTCGAGAAAGCTGGAGTTATGATAATACTCGAGCAGATGTACCGTTTTCGACACGGTAAACGCGATATCCGCTTCGAACTTATAGTCCTTCATATCCTCGCGGTCGCGGCCTCTTGTCTCCAGATGGAACTGTGCAATCTTCGTTTCCGCGGTATTGCCCGCGATTTCGGCGATGTAATCCGCGATACCGTTTTCGTAGTAGAACTCCTCTATCTCGAAATACGGTTCGGGCTTATCGCTCTTCTTCGATTTTTTCACAGGAGTTTCTTCGGTCACCGGAGGATGTTCCACTTCCCAACGGAAGACGAACCGGATCCCCGGGTTGGCGACCGCCTGCCGTTTGAGCATATCGGTGAAGAATTCGCGCGGGATATTGATATCGGTGAAGACCTCAAGGTCGGGGCGCCATTTCTGCACGGTGCCGGTACGTTTTTCCTTCCGTTCAAGCGGGCGGACCATAAGTTCGGTAACCGGAAAGCCCTTTTCGAAATGAACTTCGGAGACATTGGTGCCGTCGTAGGAACGCACCTCGAAATATTCGCTGGAATACTGGGTTGCAACAGCGCCGAGGCCGTTGAGACCGAGGGAATATTCGTATGCGGCGTCCTCTTCGTTGTTGCCGTACTTACCGCCGGCATAGAGCTCGCAGTAGATCAGCTCCCAGTTCCAGCGTTTTTCGGCTTCGTTCCAGCCGACCGGGATACCGCGTCCGAAGTCCTCAACCTCGATAGACTTATCGCGGTACGCCGTGATATTGATAACGTTCCCGAAACCCTCTTTTGCCTCGTCCACGGAGTTGGAAAGGATTTCAAAAACGGAATGTTCGCAGCCCTCAAGACCGTCCGACCCGAAAATAACCGCAGGTCTTTTCCGGACGCGGTCCGGTCCTTTCAACGATGTAATGGATTGATTATTATATTGTTCTTTTTTCTTCATAAAATACCGTTCTTACTATATCATTCGTTTTATTTTAAGGAAGAAAAATGACTTTAAAAAGTCATTTTTCAATTGATAATGTCCCTGCGCGGGACGGGCGCACAAGAGACCCGATCGCGGGCCTCTTGTGAATCTCCGCGACCAAAGGAGGGGAAGGATCCCCTCCTCTGGACTCTTCCCCTCGGATGATGCGCTAACCGCGGGGGGCTAGGGATAAAGTGTATTTTGTAGCCAAAAGTATAACCGTAATTTCGCGGTTAGCCTATATCTGCGCAACCCTTGCACCGGTATGTGCGTGTCGAGTTATTTCTTGATTGTTCAGCAAAACGAACGCAAAGGGAGGTCCAGGGGGGAAAGCCCTGGTCGTGGAGAGTCAAGAGAGGACCGCGACCGGTCCTCTTTTGCGCCGCCCCGCGTAGGGGCATAAAATTGAAAAATGACTTTTTTAAAAGTCATTTTTCTACCTTTCCCCCAACCGTGGAGTCTGAAGTCCCCTTACTTCAGAGGAATAATCGGAGCGCCGCCGGATGCGGAGGTGATTTCGGCAACAAGCAGAGTAGCGCGGCTCATCATGGTGGTCACGAGAGCAGGGCATGCCTTGCGGAATTCGTTTGCAACGTCGATGGTCTTCCAGTCGACTTCGTCACGGGTGCCCGGATTGAACACAAGCATTACAGCGAAGGATACGGAAAGGGAGAACGGTCCTTCGGGTTCAAACTGAAGGGTACGGTTGTAGGTGACCTTTACGCCTGCCTGACCTGCGATCTGTGCAATGATCGTGTCCTTGCCGTTCAGCTTCATGTTCTGGCTCGGCTGTACCGGGTGTACTTCGTAATTTACATTTTCCAGAACGATACGGCGTTCTGCGAGGAAGTAACGGTTGAAGTCAAATCCTTCGGGAGTTTCGTACTTCTTCGTGGACGCGGAGGTCACGGTCTGGGTCTCAACTTCGTTTTCTTCAGCGGCTGCATTATTTACTGCCGGATTTTCGTTTTCTGCGTTTTCGTTCTTGTTGTTCTTGTTCTTACCAAAAATAGGCATTGGTGTTTTCCTCGTTTTTCTTTGTGATATTTTTATTTATTTAAATTTAAAATTTAAATCGTTGTAAAGCATGCGCACACTCAGGTGTCGTCTTTTTCCATCATCTTCAGAATCGTCCAGCCGTTCTGCTCACGATAAGTCGCGATCAAACCGTCTGATACCTGCGAAATGTAGTCGAATGTGAACTGCAGAACAATGTTGCCTTCCGTGTCGATCATGCCGACCCGGCCGTCCTGCGTCGTCAGTGTCGCCAGTCCGCAGACAAACGGAGTCGCCGCCGCGTAGATCGGCTGCGCGATCCATTCGCCCGTATAGTCGATAAAACCGTACAAACCGTCCTTCGACAGCAGGATCATGCCGTCCGAATAGCCTTCCAGCGTATATCCCGCCGGCAGTTCGTATTCTGAACCGTCCGGACGGATCAGGATGTGTTCATCCTTCGTCGTGCGGACTCTGCCGACGTATGCCCAGTTGTACGCGTCGATCACCTGACGCCGTACCCGTGTCAGACCGTGATCGAAGTAGTAGAACCCGATGTTCTCCCGCCCGTCCGTGAGCGGAAGCACCAGATTTTCATAGACGTCGCGTCCGTGCTCGTTGAAGTAATACCGCCACGTGTCGAACGCCCGCTTGCCGTTTTCGTCAAGGAAATACAGCCCGCCGCGGTTCTTCGTCGTCGTGACCGCCGCACGGTTTTCCGAGAAGGCAAACGCCTGCGTAAAATCGTACGTCGTCAGCATTCCGACTCCGCGCATGACGTATGCCATACGTCCCGTCACGCCGTTGCGGTCGGTGGTAACGCCCGAATCCGACTTCCCGTACGATGCCGGATAGTCAAATTTCAGACCGCGTCCTTCCGCGATTTCGTCGTATTCCGTGCCGATGAAATTCTGACCGTCGGTATCCAGATAAAAGTATACCGTTTCCCCTTCCGCAGAGCTGCGGTAAAACAGAGGACGGTCGTATTGGTCCCGCATATAGGCGGGTGAGTATACCTGCGAGTCAACCGAACAAAGCGGTGTCGCGTCGGATGCGATCAGAGAAAGGTTCATCTTGTTGTCCAGCATGATGTACCCCATGTAAAGCTCAACTGCCGGACGCTCCTCACGTTCCTTCTGCTCGGTCACGTACCATTCGCCGTCGTCGTCGGGAAGAGTAACGATCTCACGGATCACCTGACGCTTGCGGTACGAAAATTCTTCCGGAAGCTGGAAGGAGAATGTCATCTTACCAAGGACGGTCTTGCCCGGGATAAATTCGCCCGTGATCACCTTCGGCGCCAGATCCGCTTCATCGATTTCCTCGGCCGGAGCTTCCGTGGAGGGTTCCGTGTCTTCCGACGGTTCCGTACTTTCCGCATCCGCGATGCCTTCCGGTGTCTCCGCCGGAACCGGCGAAACAAAGTTCAGTCCGGCTTCGGAGTAGGAAATTCCTGCGGCATGATAGCCGTCTTCCTCCAGAGACGCCACGGTCTTGGAGCCGGTGCGCGAGTTGGTCAGCAGCTTGTCGGGCAGCTTATCCGCCGTAAATACACTCTTCACGGACTTGGTCTCGTAATACAGATAATCTTCCGGCAGACCGGACAGATACGAAGGCGTTTCCGGTGTCTGCGATCCGGCGGACAGAGAATCCGTCTCTTCCGAACCGTAGTCCTCCGCCGCATCCAGCAGACCGGACGGATCGAAGAATGCCGACGGTCCGTTCTGGTTCTGTACCGGTGTATCGTCGAAAATCTCGCCGAGTACCTTGTAGCGGTCGAGGAAGGAAAGGTCATAGTAACCGAGAAAATACAGCAGCACCAGCATGGCCGCCCCGAACACGAGCACGGCTGCTAGAAGCCGCAGCAACTGTTTTTTAAATTTCAACAAAAAATTTCTCACGGAACATACGCCTTTCTGGGATGGATACAAAATTAGGAACAGGCATCCCGCACCCCTGCACGGGATGCCCGATGGGTTTATTCGATTTCAATCTTTCTTGCAATACGATATCCTGCACCGCCGGTAACATACTGCATTCTGCCGTAGTACGGCATTTCGTAGCTCTTGTGCAGATGACCGGTGAACAGCGCCCTGATCATCGGTTCGTTCGCGATATAGTCAGTCACTTCCGCGGTGATCTCATCCGGACACTGCTGACGGAACCGGTGGTCGTCGTAGTCCTGCATCATTTCTGCGGGAGTACCGGTCAGGTACGCAATCTTCACGCCTTCAACCTGACGGCGGTAGTTGTAGAATTCGTCGGTGTGCATCGGGTTGTGCATGAACAGCAGAATCGGCAGTCCGCGTTCCACTTCCGCCTTCAGCTTTTCAAACTGTTCGCGTTCGAAACGGTAGTAGGAGTTGTCAATGGCAACGAGATTGATGCCGTTCACCACACGGGAACAGAAGCGGATGTCGTTTTTGAACGCCGCCTGCACCTTACCGAGGCTCTGGTTGCGGTAGGCTTCGTCTTCCCATGCTTCGCCGACGTACTGGCTGAACTCATGGTTGCCTGCCGCAAAGAAACAGTCGTTTTCGTCGGTGAATTTCTTCGCCGCGTCGATGTTCGCTTCGGAAACGAAGTCGAGCAGGTCGCCCGTGTGAACGAGCAGCGTACCCAGTTTTTCCGACAGTTCCACGCTCCAGCGAAGTGCGTCTTCGCCATCGCCGAAGACCTTTTTTCGTCCTTCCGCAAGCTTATTCTTACGTTCGTTATCGCGTTCGTCCGCAAGACAGAGGTGCGTATCCGAAATATGCAGAAGCGCAAACGGCTTTTCCGCACCGAGAGATAATTTTGTAGTAACCAGTTCTTCCATAATGTCACCTG
>JAFQFS010000013.1 GCA_017398585.1 Clostridia bacterium | reverse complement strand
TGGCTGCCGCCGTCCTCGCTTCTGTCAGTTCTGTCAGCTGACATACAGTTTCAACTAACGCAAAGCACGAACGGCGGCAGCCAAGGAGTGCGGATGCTGACGCATCCGTAGCTGAATTCTATAAGGGCGTACTAAATCGAGGTTACGGAAGGGTCGAGCGCTGAACAAAACGGAGTTTTGAGAAGTCGCTCCACTATTCCTCATGATCTTTATCACTATATGGCTACAGATCGAACAGTTTCAGCCGTACTCTACAAAAAATCCCCTTATTTAAGAGGTTTGGAGGATGAGTTTAGGAGACTTGCTGCGCAAGTCTCCAAGGAACCTTTCCTCTGAAAAGGTTCCTCTCAAGAACAAACACCCTGCACACCCGAAATTTTATAAAACACCTTGAAAAAAACCATAAAATATGCTAAAATAAATAGATCTTTACGAAAAAATGACCATAAGAGGCAGGACTCATGAATTCTATCGAGAAGACTATAGTAATGCGGATGCTGTTCGTGCTGATGGCGGTGGTGCTGACGATCGGGGTGATCGCGCTGGTGACGGTGCTGAATACGGATGCGAGTTATCCGGTGCCGCTGGAGCCGAACGCGGAGGCGGCAACGGAGGAGGAAGATGTTCCGTTGGAGGTTTCGCAGATGCCGGAGGATGCGTATATGCCGGTCCGGCTCACGTTTGCGGGAAGCTGTACAGCGGGTTCGATGCTCGGGAGCGATTCCTACGGAACATTCAATGAGGTGCTTGCCGCAGAAGGGGCAGCGTATTTTCTGGAACCGCTGAACGCGCTGTTCCGGGCGGATGATCTCACGCTTGCCGGATGCGACGTTGTCCTCAGCGACGGGGACCATACCGCCGCGGACCGCGGTGTCACCGAATGGTACCGCGCACCTGCGTCCGCCGCGCAGATTTTCACGGAGGGCGGCATTGATGCCGTTTCCCTCCATACCTTCCATACATGGGACTACGGCGAAGGCGGGTATAACGATACCGTCGCCGCCGCGGAAGCCGCCGGACTCCTCTGGGGGGACCACGGCAGGACGATTTATTCCGAACAGAACGGCGTTTCCGTTGCCGTGTACTGCCGTTACGCGGACGATGAAACCGACGCCGAGGCCGTGCGTGCCTGGGTCGAAACTGCCGCGGCAGCGAACGATTTTGTCGCCGTCTATATCACAACGCCCGGAACCGGCGCGTTTCTCCCCGACGAGAGCCGGCAGACCATGTTCCGCTCCTTTGCCGAAGCCGGCGCCGACCTCGTCGCCGGAACCGATACCGAGCGTGTCCAGCCCTGCGAAACGTGGGGGGATTCCATGATTGCCTATTCCCTCGGCGCGCTGCTCGACGGAAAAACCAAGTATCCCGACCTCTATACACTCGTGCTCGGCGCAGAACTGCAGGTCATCGACGGGGAACTGCGGAACGTCGACTATACCCTGACGCCCTGCCGCGCGTACGACGACGACCATCCGTGGCGTCCCGCGCCGCTGACCGATCCGGACGAATCCGCCGCGGTCATGGCATTCCTGGAAGGCAGCCGGGAAACGCCGTACATGGATTGAATAAAAAAACGTGAGTTCAATGGGGAAAACTTTTTTGCAAAAAAGTTTTCCCCAAGCCCCTTTCAAAAAAACTAAGACAGGATAATACAACAATATTTGTGCAGATTTTTTATTGAATTTGCACTGCATCTTGTTCTTTTACTTGTTTGAAAGTTTTTGGGATGGGGTTTGGGGAAGGACTTTTTTCAAAAAGTCCTTCCCCATTGAACTCACGTTTTTATTTTGCGTACACATACCGCGCGACGGTGATGCCGGTTTCCGTTGTCTCCGTTCCGGCGAAGGCAAAGCCTGCCGATTCCGCCGTCCTCCGTGAGGCGGAATTCTCCGGATCCGTGCAGATCACCGGCTCCGCGATTCCGTGTTCCGCGCAGAGACGCACACCTTCCTCTGCACAGGCACGCCCGTATCCCTTCCGCCGGCACGACGGCCGGACATTGTAGCCGATGTGCCCTGCGTATGTCCGGATGAACGGGTCGTCTGTCAGACGGACGTTCAGAATTCCCGCAAGGATGCCGCCGTCGTACGCCAGCCGTACGGCAGTGCGGTAGAATCCGTATTTCTCCGCGCGCCCGCCGGAAAGTATCCGGAGCCGTTCCAGCCATTCGGAATACCGTTCGAATTCGCCGAGTCCTGCGGAGCCGTCGAAATCCGCACGGCAGCGCAGGACTTCCGAGCGGTAGGCAAGGACGGCGGCGCGGTCGGCAGAAGAAGGAGTATGGAAGGTAAGCATGGCACAGCATCTCCTGTATGGTCGTTTTTTTATTCTATCATAAAAATTATTTTTATCAAAATTATATCATCCCAAAAAGGCTTCGTCAAGAACCCGGCCGGCGGATGTACGGAAATCCGTTTTCCCCGAACCCTTTCGCTGACTTGTCAATTCATTTGCCTGAACGTTTTTGAAATGGGGGTGCGGGGGAAAAACTTTTTTCAAAAAGTTTTTCCCCCGCAGGAATTGACTTCCCCGCCGACGGATGAATAAATCCCGCCGTACCGGACAATACTATCACGGGGTTCCGAACGGGATCCCGAATCAAACGTAAGGATGGTATCCGAAAATGGAAGAGAAGAAGCCCAATCATTCGATCGCATGTACCGTTACCCAGTGCGCGAACCACGCGTGCAGCTGCAATTTCTGCGCCCTTGACCGTATTATGGTCGGTACCCATGAAAAAAATCCGACCGTTTCCCAGTGCGTTGACTGCGAATCCTTTGTTCTCGATGCGTCCAAGTCCTGCGAAAAGGTGCAGAGCACCGGAGTCAACGGCTGATCTCCTTCTTTTTGTGACGGTATGACCGTCGAAACAGCCATAAATTACCGGAAATTACGGTGATTTATGGCTGTTTTTTTGCGGAATTGTGTCGAATTCACAGCTAATTAACATTTATTTAAAACTTTCTTCTGTTTCTCGTGAAGCAAATTTGATATAGTTATAGTGGCTATATACGTATTTATACTTTCGGGTGACGGACCGGTCGCCGTTCCCTGAGCAACGGCGGGAAGTTTGACCGGAGGTGCCGCATCCGCACAATCTGAAGCCAAGAAGGAGTTTTTTATGAATATCTTCTCGATCATCATGCTGCTCGGCGGGCTTGCCATGTTCCTCTACGGTATGGAAGTCATGAGCGACGGTCTGAAAAACGCCTCGGGCACCGCTCTCAAGCGTGTTCTCGAAAAAGTGACGTCCAATGCGTTCATGGGTGTTCTGACCGGTACCCTCGTTACTGCTGTCATCCAGTCCTCGACCGCGACCATCGTCATCGCTGTCGGTCTGATCACCGCAGGTATCCTCAATCTGAAGCAGGCGGTCTCCATCGTGCTCGGCGCGAACATCGGTACCACCGTCACCGCACAGATCATTCGTCTCATGGACATCGATTCGGGCGGAAACATGGTGCTTGAATTCTTCAAGCCGTCCACCCTCGCTCCGATCGCCATGGTTGCGGGCATCATTCTCATTATGTTTGTCAAGAAGAGCAACAGCAAGCCGCTCGGCGAAATCTTCGCGGGCTTCGGCGTACTCTTCACCGGTCTCATGAACATGACCGCGTCCGTGGAACCGCTGTCCGAATCCCAGATGTTCATCGACATCCTCGGCGGCTTCTCCGACATGCCCCTTCTCGGCATCATCGCCGGTCTCGTTCTCACCATGATCGTGCAGTCCTCCTCCGCCATGGTCGGTATGCTCCAGGCACTCTCCGTGACCGGCGTCATGACCATGAACCTCGTTTACCCGATCATCATGGGTATCAACCTCGGTACCTGCGTGACCACCGCCATGGTATGCTCCATCGGTTCCTCCAAGGACGCGAAGCGTACCGGTATCGCACATATCGTCTTCAACGTCGTCGGTACCATCCTTTTCATGATCTTCATGGAAATCTTCAAGGCGATCGGGCTTATGCCTGATTTCTGGGGCAAGATCGTCGACAGCGGCGACATCGCAAACTTCCAGACCATCTTCAACCTCGTGACCGCGATCGTTCTCGTACCGTTCACCGGTCTCCTCGTCAAGCTGACCTACGTCTTCGTAAAGCCCGACAAGGAACCCAAGAAGATGGACGACTACGCGGCGCTTCATACGCTTGACGAAAAGCTTTACGTCGTTCCTCAGATCGCGATTGCCGAAGCAACTTCCGCAATCGGTGTTATGGGCCGTCTCGCACACCAGAACTTCCGTGACAGTATCACGCAGCTCGACGCGTTCAGCGAAGAAACGTCCGTGGGCATCAATACCCGCGAAGAAAAGCTGGATGAATTCACGGATACCGTGGAAAACTTCCTCGTAGGTCTCGCAAAGACCGTCCAGTCGGACGAACAGAGCGAAGACATCAACATCCTCGTTCAGACCACGACCGACTTCGAACGTATCGGCGACTACGCGACCAACATCAACGAATTCGCCGAACGCATCAAGAAGGATCAGGTTTCCTTCTCCACTACAGCCATTGAAGAACTGGCAATCCTCTTCGGCGCGGTCAGCGATATCATCGACCTCGCCGTCAACGCCTTCGTTGAAAACGACGACGAAATGGCAAAGAAGGTTGAACCGCTCGAAGAAGTCATCGACGATATGGTTCAGTACCTCCGCGACAGCCACATCAACCGCCTCAAGACCGGCGAATGCACCGTCAACTCCGGTATCATCTTCATCGAAACCCTCACCTACCTCGAACGTGCATCCGACCAGTGCTCCAGTGTCGCAATCCTCCAGCTCTCCAAGAATAACCCGCAGATCCGTGAAAATCACCACGACTACCTCCGCGAACTCCACAAGGAAACCGACCAGTCCTACGTCACCGACCTCCGCGCCCGCCGCGAACAGTACCTCAAGCCCCTGCTTGCGGTTAAGGGAAAATAATGAAATAAAGTTTTTGGGGGAGGGACTTTTCGAGAAAAGTCCCTCCCCCAACCCCCCTCTTCAAAAGCTTTTCATCTGGAAAGGGAATGGGTTGGGGTGCAGTTTTTACAGTTTGGCTTAAAATAAAAGTTCAGCGCACATGCTTGTATTGCGAAATCGTTCGAGCGGTTTCATAGTACAAACGTGTGCGCTGAATTTTCGTTTTGGTTATACGTTAAAAACTGCACCCCACCAATCCCTTTTCCAGATGAAAAGTTTTGGAAAGAGGGGTCCGGGGAGGAAACTTTTTTTAAAAAGTTTCCTCCCCGGTAAACAATATTTCATCAGAAAATCGGAACAACAGCGCCGGCGTAGGTGTCGGTGATGTAGGTGCGGATGGCGTCGCTGTGGAGGACTTCGACGAGGGCCTTGACTTTGTCGAGGGATTCGTTGCCTTCCTTGACGACGAGGACGTTTGCGTAGGTCTGGGCAGCTTCGGAAGCGGCGTCTTCGACAGCAAGGGCATCAGCGACCTTGAGGCCGGAGCTGATGGCGTAGTTGCCGTTGATGACGGCGAATGCGACTTCGTCGAGGACGGTCGGGAGGAGAGCGGCTTCCATTTCACGGATGTCGAGGTTCTTCGGATTTTCAACGATGTCGTTCTTGGTAGCGGTGAGGCCTGCACCTTCCGCGAGCTTGAGGAGACCGTTTGCTTCGAGGAGGAGGAGTGCGCGGGCTTCGTTGGTTGCGTCGTTCGGAACGGCTACAACTGCGCCGTCGGCGAGGTCAGCGAGGGAAGCGCAGGTGCCTGCGTAGATGCCGTAGGGTTCGTAGTGAACCTTGGCAACGGTTGCGAGCTTGGTGCCCTTTTCGGCGTTGAACTGATCGAGGTAGGGCTGATGCTGGAAGTAGTTTGCGTCAACGTCACCGTCGTCGGTTGCAACGTTCGGGGTAACGTAGTCGTCCATGACGCGGATTTCGAGGGTGTAGCCCTTTTCGGTCATGGCTGCCTTGCACTGCTCGAGAATTTCGGCGTGCGGAGCGGAGCTTGCCGCTACGGTGATGGTTTTGTCGTCGGAGCCGCCGCAGGATGCGAGCGCGGTCAGGCAGAGAATACCGGCGATGACGAGAGAGAGAATCTTTTTCATGCTGTTTTTCTCCTTTGAATATAGAATGAATGAGAATTTTTATTATTGACTTCCCCGGAGGGGGAAGGGAATAATCGTTTTATTTTCCGCGGATGCGCTTGTCGGACTTCTTTGCGATGTAGTTCAGTGTCTCCTGCATGATCTGTACAAGAATAATCAGCAGGATCGACGAGATGTACATGATGTCCGATTCGAACCGGTACAGACCGTACTGGATTGCCATCTGACCGAGACCGCCGCCCGCAATGAGGTAGGTCATCGGTGTGTAGCCGAGGATGGTCGTGATCGCGATTGCACTGCCGACGATGAGGGACGGCTTCGCTTCGGGGAGCAGGACCTTCGTGATGATCTGGAAATTATTCGAACCCATCGACTGCGCCGCTTCGATCACGCCGCGGTCAACTTCGCGGAAGGAGGATTCGATCATACGCGCCACGAACGGAGCCGCCGCGATGACGAGGTACACGATGAACGCGTCGTCGCCGATTTTCGAGCCGGTGATGAGCTTTGCGACCGGCTGGGTCATGACGAGCAGGATGATGAACGGGATCGATCGGATGATGTTCACGACCGTCCCGACGATGCCGTTGACCGGTGCGCTCGGGAAGATGCCGTCTTTCGACGTACCGTAGAGGAGAACGCCGAGCGGGATGCCGAGGATGTACGAGAGCAGGGTGCTGAGAAGGGTGATTTTGACGGTAACGAGGATTGCTTCGCCGTACATTGCGAGCATTCCGTCCCCGAACAGGTTGTTCAGAACTTCCATTATGCTTCCGCCTCCTCAAATTTTATGTTCCGTCCGGTCAGGTAATTCCGGATGCGCACACATGAGCCTTCGTCTGCAGGGAGCTGCAGAAGGATCTGGCCGTACGCCTTGCCGCCGATGTTCTTGGTGTCCGCGCCGAGGATGTTCACGGCGGCGTGACATTCGAGCGAGAGATTGGAGATGACCGGCTCGAACGAAGACTGTCCGTCGAAGACGAGACGGATCACGGGACCGCCGCGCACTTCCGCGACCGCCGCGCTTTTGGGGAGGATGAGTTCGCGTGCGATCTGGGACTGCGGAGCGAGGAAGATCTCGCGCACCGGGCCGGTTTCGGCAACGGTACCGCGGTCGAGGACAGCGACCTTCGTGCAGATCTGTTCGACGACCTTCATTTCGTGGGTGATGACGATGATCGTCACGCCCATGGTTTCGTTGATGTTCTTGAGAAGGTCAAGGATGGAGCGGGTGGTGTTGGGGTCGAGGGCACTGGTTGCCTCGTCGCACAGCAGGACTTCGGGATCGGTGGCAAGCGCACGCGCGATGGCGACACGCTGTTTCTGACCGCCGGACAGCTGAGCGGGATAGGAATTCACGCGGTCTTCCAGCCCGACGACGGAGAGAAGCTCGCGTGCTTTTTTCTCGGCTTCCTTTTTCGGGACGCCGGCGATCTCGAGCGGGTAGCAGACGTTTTTCAGCGCCGTCCGCTGGGAGAGCAGGTTGAAACTCTGGAAGATCATGGAAATCTTGCGGCGGGTTTCGAGAAGTTCCTTCTTCGAGAGGGAAGCGAGGGACGTGCCCTTGAACTTCACCTCACCGGAGGTCGGGACTTCAAGAAAGTTGATGCAGCGCACGAGAGTGGATTTTCCGGCACCGGAGAGACCGATGATGCCGAAAATGTCGCCTTTTTCGATATTCAGCGAGACATTCCGGACGGCTTCAACTTCGGCGTGGTCGGTCTGGAACGTCTTCGATACATTACACAGTTCGATCAAAACGGGGATCGCTCCTTTCGGGGGAATAAAAACAGCCCGTGAACGCCGCACAGAGGCGATGTCCCGGACTTTCCGTTATTTACAGGTTGATTTGTTCGGATTCAGCAAGGAACGGACACAGACAAAACACCCGACGGAAACATCCGGGCGTCAGACATTCGAATTGCATACGGCACGACAGTCTGGGTCATTGCGTTCATCCTCACTTTAACACTTAATATGATAAGTATAGCACGTCCTTCGCCGCATTGTCAAGTCTTTTTTTGAATATTTTTATAAAATGGTGGGAGTTCGGGGGAAACGGTCGCTTTCTTGAAAGAAAGCTCCGCAAAGAACTTTAATCTGTGGTAGCCATTTGGTTTGGCTTATATGGGTTAGTGAGAGGGGGATTTTGGATGGGTCTGTGCGCAGCCATTTAGTTTATCCCAGCTGACAAAATATAGACATCCAAGACCTATGTAGTAGTGGAGACGGAAGTCAGGGGCCACATAAGACTTCCGGAGGAAGTCTTTTAGACCCATGACTTCCCACGCCGGCTTGGATATACGTGATATAGTGCTATCGCACGCAATCTCTCTACGTAGAGCAATTGCCCGCTCGGCTTGGCTGTCGCCGTCCTCGCTTCTTTCAGGAAGAGCGGCTGACGTCAAGTTTGCACAAACGCAAAGCACGAACGGCGGCATGCCAAGACGAGTTGCTCCGCAACTCGGGCGGTGTTATACTTACAGTAGCTGAATTCTAAAAGGGCGTACTAAATTGACCCGTAGTGCCAGTAAAATGGCTCCCTCCGGGAGGGAGCTGTCCCGTAGGGACTGAGGGAGAACGCGTCATGAGCGATTTGAATTTCTGCCGAAGGCATGCGGCTGTAAGTTTTGCTTTGATTATAAAATACAGCATAAATATAAAATACAGCATAAAATACAGCGACTCAAATTTTTAGTAACGCGTTCTCCTTCCGACGGCTTCGCCGCCACCTTCCTCCCGGAGGAAGGCATATACATCAAATTTTTTCATCAGTGGATAGATTTCAACTGGCACTACAGGTTAAATTGAGGTTACGGAAGTGTCGAGCGCTGAACAAAACGGAGTTTTGAGAAGTCGCTCCACTATTCCTCATGATTTTTATTCCTCCACGTCAGCGGATCGAACAGTTTAAGCCGTACTCCACCAAAAATCCCCATATTTAAGAGGTTTGGAGGATGAGTTTAGGAGACTTGCTGCGCAAGTCTCCAAGGGACCTTTCCTCCGAAAAGGTTCCTCTCAAGAACAAACGCCCTGCACTTTGTATATTTTATGAACATACCCAATCAAAAATATTGAATAAATTTGAATTATTCTTGATTTTTTCTTCATAAATCCTTGTATTTTCCAGAAATGTGTGGTATGATAAAGTGAATTCTATGTTTTCGAAACAGCAGAGGTGCGGATTCAATGAAGCGGATTCCGGAAAACCTGTGGTTTTCAGCGGTTGTGGGATGACTGCCGGTCCGCGGAGGTGGCGCCGCCGAAGGAGGAGGTCCCGATCCTTCTGGGGCATGGCAGAATATGTCATGCACTGTCACAGTTTTGTGGAGAGCTGCGTTTGGTGCCGATCGGGCATCTTTCTGCGTTTTCCGCGGAAGGTGCCTGTTTTTTCGTACAAAAAATTTTATATATTTTAAAGAAAGGTCCCCCGCTATGAGAAGAAGATTTTTCACAGTCCCCGGATCCCGTACGATGTTCTCCCTCATCGTGCTCCTCGCGCTGGCTGTTGTTTCTCTCGGCATTACCGTATTTGCGGATGAAGCAGTGATCGAAGAAGCTGCCGAAGCCGTTGAAGCGGTTGAAGCTGTGGAAGCAGTCGAAGAAGCAGCCGTCGAAGAAGAATCCGGCCCCGCAGTTTTCGCAACTGCATTCTCGCTCTTACCTCCCGTTATCGCAATTGTCCTCGCACTGATCACCAAGGAAGTTTATTCCTCCCTGTTCATCGGTATCCTTGCCGGCGCGCTCCTTGCCGCTGACTTCAATCCCCTCGCAACCATGGATATCATGCTGAACGACGGCTTCATTTCCGCCGTTTCCGGCAGTGCGGGTATCTTCATCTTCCTCGTTCTCCTCGGCGTTCTCGTTGCGCTTATCAACAAGACCGGCGCGTCCAAGGCGTTCGGCGAATGGGCGAAGACCCACATCAAGTCCAGAGTCGGCGCTCAGCTCGCAACCTTCGCGTTTGGCGTGCTGATCTTCATTGACGACTACTTCAACTGTCTCACCGTCGGTTCCGTTATGCAGCCCGTAACGGACGCAAACCGCGTTTCCCGCGCAAAGCTGTCCTACATCATCGACGCGACCGCAGCTCCGATCTGCATGATCGCTCCGATCTCCTCCTGGGCAGCGGCTGTTGCAAGCTACGCGGAAGGCACCGGCTACTCCGGCTTCACCCTCTTCGTACGCGCGATCCCCTACAACTTCTACTCCCTTCTCACCCTCGCGTTCATCGTTGCCCTCACCCTCATGAAGTTTGACTACGGCCCGATGGCGATCCACGAAAAGAACGCAATCGAAAAGGGCGACCTCTTCACTTCCGGCACCGAACACGCAGCAGTTGAAACCGGTGCGGAAAACAAGAAGGGCAAGGTCATGGACCTCGTTATCCCGATCGTTGTTCTCATCGCGATCAGCGTATTCGCGCTCGTTTACGTCGGCGGTATTCTTGACGGTGTTGACTTCGTTACCGCATTCGGTGACACCGACGCGACCGTCGGTCTGCCGTGGGGCGGCATCATCACCCTTCTCGTGACGATTATCTTCCTCCTCTGCCGCCGTGTCATCACCTTCAAGGACGCAATGGACTGCATCCCGGAAGGCTTCAGGGCAATGGTTCCCGCGATCCTGATCCTCACCATGGCAGGTACGCTGAAGAACATGACCACCAACCTCGGCTCCTCCGAATTCGTTGAAGCGTTCATGGCAGACGCATCCGGTCTGCACAACTTCCTCCCGGCTGTTATCTTCCTGGTAGCATGCTTCATCGCATTCTCCACCGGTACGTCCTGGGGTACCTTCGGTATTCTCATTCCGATCGTAACCAGCATATTCCCGGCATCCTCCGAACTGATGTACATCGGTATGTCCGCGTGCCTTGCAGGTGCGGTCTGCGGTGACCACTGCTCCCCGATCTCCGACACCACCATCATGTCCTCCGCGGGCGCAAGATGCGACCACATCAACCACGTATCCACGCAGCTCCCGTACGCGATCACCGTTGCGGCGGTATCGTTCGTATCGTTCATCATCGCTGCGTTCATCCAGAACTGGGTGATCTCCCTCATCATCGCTCTCGTTCTCATGATTGCTACTCTGTTCGTAATCAAGAAGGTTACGGCGAAGAAGGCTTAAATCAAATAAAGTTTTCGCGGGGAACCTTTTTTAAGGAAAAAGGTTCCCCCTGAGACTTCCGCAGGAAGTCTCGTCCCCTTCCAAAAACCTTTTTGGACGGGGGATAATATAAATTAACCCATAGTGCCAGTAGAATACTGTAAGCCGAAGTTAAAATTTGGTTGTCCAAGTTGCCTTCCTCCGGGAGGAAGGTGGCGGCGAAGCCGTCGGAAGGAGAACGCGTCACTAAAAATTTGAGTCGCTATATTTTGTGGTTTGAAGTAAAAAAACTACAGCCGCATACCTTCTGCAGAGATTCAAATCGTTCGTGCCGCGTTCTCCCTCAGTCCCTACGGGACAGCTCCCTCCCGGAGGGAGCCATTAAGATAACCTCATTTCTTCTTACGTTGACAGCATTGCCTCCCGGAGGGAGCCATTTAACTGGCACTATGGGTAAAATTAAGGCTGACTTTTTGGGGTCAGCCTTTTTGTCTGGTTCAGTTTTCGGGGAAGGTGAGCGTCCATTCGCAGGCGGTGCCGACCGAGTAGCTCGTACTGATGTTGCGTACACCGACGCGGATGCTGTCGCGTCCTTCGCAGAATTCGTTCATGTTTCTGGAGGCGATGCGGTACATTCTGCCTCCGGGACGGGTGTTGAGTACGCCGGTTTCCTGTACGCCGTTTTCCAGTCCGAAGAACGACACATTATAGCCGATGGAAGTGACAAGATCGTTGAACAGACCTTCCGGAAGGTACCGGGGATAGGTATGATCCTCTTCGGGGGAGTAATAGGTGATGGAATATTTCTCGCGCTTGATTTCGGTGATCGTCCGGCGGATTCCCGCGTAATCGAAAAAGACCCATTCGCCCGTCAGGGTTTCCCCGATTTCGGGGATCGGCAGTTCGCCGCAGGTAACGCCTTCGATTTCGCGTAAGTAATAATCGCCGTTCAGAAAACGGATCGGGAACGAAGCGGGCGTGACATTTTCGGGAAGTTTCAGGAAGGAAGACATGGTTCCGCCTTCGCCGCAGGAATAGGAACGCCGTTCCAGTTCATGTTCTTTTCCGTCGGTATCGGTCATGGTTTCCAGCGAAACATACATCCGGTGAATTTCGGTGATTTCCGCAAGAGGGTTTGTTTCGACCGTGTGGTCTTTGGTATCGTAGTAAAGATGTCCGTCGTAGATATAGCCGCTTACGGTGATGTCGTGTGCGGTCACGCTGACGGTTTCGACACCCTCGGGTTCAAAATTGATCCAGACGCTGACAAGCGGCTCTTCGCAGGCTACCCACAGCGGATTTTCACGGTTTTCGGAATTCGGAATCTGCGGTTCGGGGAAGTTGAGGGCGGTATAGCCGACGGAAAGGGGATTTCCGTCCTTGTCCCGCGTGACAAAGGATTTGGTCAGCGGGTAGTCGATGCCGTTGTATCTCGCGTAAAGACCGGGCATTTCCGGGCTGTCTGCGCTCATCCAGACGGTAAAGGTCGTATTGCCGTCCTTGCTGACCCAGTCGACTTCTTCGATGGTGTAGTTTTCTCCCGTGATTTTTTCTCCGGTCATTTTCAGCGAGAGATTTCCGGTGTCCGTGACAACGGCGCCGCTTTTGTCGACGATCTTGCCGCCCGGGGTACGGTAATAATAATTCACGATTCCCGCCGTGACGGCAACCGCCATCAGCGACAGAATCACCGCCGCCGCGATCAGCGTGCGGAATTTGTGTGTTCTCATGTATTTCATATTTGATCCATCCTCCGTTTCTTCGTTTTTTTCCTGCTCATCGCACATCCGTGCGAATTCGAGCATTTTTTCCTTTTTCTCCGGCTTTACCGGCACCGGATTCTCCTGCAGGATCCGTTTCAGTCTGCGGTCGCTCATTTTCATGAGAATCCCTCCTCTCCGAGAATGATTTTGAGCGCATCCCGCGCTGCCTTCAGCCTGCTTTTGACCGCCGTGACCGTCGCGTGCTGGATCGCGGCGATTTCCTTCACTTTGAATCCGCTGTAATAATAGAGCACCGCCGCTTCCCGCTGCGCGTCCGGCAGCTTCGCGAGCGCGTCCTCGATCACGGCGGAGAGGTCACGCTTCCCGGAATCGTCTTCGGCGGGCAGATTTTCGTCGATTTCGTCCGTGTCCGTACGTTTCGCAAAATAATCCCGGCACACGTTCGACGCGATGGCGAAGACGTACGCGCGGCACTTCTGCGGCGTCCGGAACCGGTTCACCGGATCCGACGAATACCGGATGAAGCGGTAGAACGTCTCCTGCGTCAGGTCCTCGGCGGCGGCACGGTCGCGCACGCGGTACGTGAAATACCGCAGCACGTCGTCATAGTTCCGCCCGACGGCATCTTCCATGGTCAAGCTGCATCTCTCCTTTCTTTGGGTTGTACTCTATATAACCGGATTTCACACGATTTGGTTGGATGGATTTTGAAATTTTTTTGAAAAAATTTTTTCGGGTAGGAAACTTTTCGAGAAAAGTTTCCTCCCCGAACCCCACCTTCAAAAGCTTTCAGACGAATAAAAGGGACAGAGTCGGGTGCAGATCCGGCGTACGAGAATTCTGTAAAGCGTACAGAATCACAGATACAAACGCTTTGCACACACTTAGTCATTTCTTATAGTATAAAAAGGTTTTGGAAGGGGTGCGGGGAAACCTTTTCCTCAAAAAGGTTTCCCCGCAAAAACTTTATTTAGTTAGTCCAGTAACGCCAGAACCGCGGGCTTCTGCTTGTAGCCGACGGAGGTGGTTTTGATTTCGCCGTTTACCATGACGACGAGGGTCGGGATGCTCATGACGCCGAACTGCTTTGCGAGTTCGCCCTGTTCGTCCACGTTGATCTTGCCGACCTTGATGTCGGTGCGTTCTTCCGCGATCTGGTCAACGATCGGGGAGAGCATGCGGCACGGACCGCACCACGGTGCCCAGAAGTCGAGCAGCACGGGCTTGTCGGAGTTCTTTACTTCGGTTTCAAAATTTTCGGCGGTGATTTCGATGATTGCCATTTGTTTGTCCTTCTTTCTTTGAATTTCGGTTGTAGTATAGTTGGGTTTTCCGCACATTATGCGGTGTGGATTGTTTCGCCGTTCACAATCGTGCGGCTGACGGTGATGTTTTCGTCAAAAAGCACGATGTCCGCACGTTTGCCGGGTTCGAGGACGCCGCGGTCGGTGAATCCCATGATGTCCGACGGGGATTTTGTCATCATGTACACCGCGTCGTGAAGCGGAATTCCCGCGAGGCCGCGCATCGTCCGTACGAGACGGTCGCAGGTCGCAACACTTCCCGCAAACGCCGTCCGGTCGAGCAGCTTCGCAACGCCGTCCTCCACGATGACGGGCAGACCGTTGTCCCATTTGCCGAGGACGGATTCGCCCTCCGGCATTCCGGCGGCACGCATGGAGTCGGTCACCAGCGCGATCTTTTCGCGTCCCTTGAATTTATAGACAAACTTCAGCAGTTCGGCGGGCAGATGCGCGCCGTCCGTGATGATCTCGACTGTGATGTCGTCGAGCAGGTACGCCGCCTCAACCACGCCCGCGATGCGGTACGCGTTCTTGCGGGTGATGCTCGGGGTGCAGGAATACAGATGCGTCACGTGCGAGAAGCCGTGCGGCAGGGTGCGGACAACGTCAAAATAGGTCGCTTCCGTGTGACCGATGCAGGGGAGAACGCCGCGTTCCCGGCAGAGATCGCCGAACCATTCCGCACCTTCGAGTTCCGGCGCCGCTGTCCAGCGGAGGATGCGGTCGGTCGAGTTGAGAATGTCGAGCGTTTCCTGTTTGTCGAACGGATGGATGAACCGTTCCTCCTGCGCGCCTTTCTGGGACGCGGCGAGGTTCGGACCTTCGAGGTGCAGACCGGGCATATCGGGGATGCCGGGGTGTTTCCGCGCTTCTTCGTACGCCTTTACCGCGACGAGGATCCCGTCCCGGTCGACGGACGTTGTGGTCGGCAGAAGGGTTGTCGTGCCGTGAGCGCCGTGCATTTTCGCGGCGGTGAGGTAGGCGTCGGCGGTTCCGTCGAGAAAGTCCGCGCCGCCCGCACCGTGGGTGTGGATGTCGACAAATCCAGGCGAGACGTACTGTCCTTCCGCGTCGATCACGGCATCGGCGGGGAGTTCGTCCGCCGTAATGGCAGTGATGATGCCGTCGGCGAAACAGAGGCAGCAGCCGTCAAGGATTCCGTCGGGAGTGACGATGCGCCCGTTTATGATTTTCGTTGTCATAATGCCTGAAGTTCCTCCGCCTTGCCGGAGTCGATGGCACGGATGGTCGCGTCAAGGACGAGGACGGGGTAGACGACTTCTTCGGGCGTCTGGCGGACGTGACGCTTCGTGAGCATGTCGTTCGTCTCGCGCAGTTCGGGCATGAAGTAGTCGCCGCCGAGGTTGACGACTTCGCTGACCGCGCCGTATCCGCCGCTGTAAACGGTGATGGAGTAGCCCGCACCGAAGAACGCGGTGACGTCATAATTCGGGTAGTGATAGATCGCATGGACACCCGCGCCGCTTTCGCTCATCTTCGCTTCCACGGACTGTACATTCTGACCAAAGGTTTCGGTGATCATCTGGACAAGATGCTGTGAGTAGAACCAGAAGTTGCCGTAGTCGTTCACAAGGTTGATGGGAGCGGTGACATGACCGCCGCTGACCTTGTCGGCGTTGGCGCGGACGTATTCCGCCATCTTTACGGTGCCTTCCGCACCGGCAAGGGACGAACCGCCGCAGAGCAGCACGCCTTTTTCCTTCACGAGACGCACCATTTCGCGCGCATCCTCCACGGACGCGGTGATGGGCTTGTCGATCCAGACGTCGCAGCCGGCTTCAATGTAAGGCTTCGCGTATTCCAGATGTACACCGCCGTGGCGGGACGTGACCATTACACAGTCGACCTTGCCGAGGAACGCAGTCGGATCGTTCGTGTACCATTCGCAGGCACAGTTCTTCGCGACGGCTTCGTTGGACGCGTCGTCCCCGCACACACCGACCAGCTCCAGCTCCGGAAAGAGCTTTTCACCGGATTTCGGCGCAAGCGTCGCCGCAAAATGCCCGCAGTGACTGTTTTCGGAACCGATAATTGCTATTTTATACATGATGTTACCTTTCCGGGGGAAAACTTTTTGAAAAAAGTTTTCCCCCGGACCCCTTTTCAAAAACTTTTAAACTATTATGTGGACAGAGTACGTGCAGATTTGAAGAAACAAACCGTCAGCAAGCTGACAAAATTTCTGTTACAAACGCTCTGCACTCACTTCGTCATCCTTTTCCAGATGGAAGCTTTTTGAAAGGGGTTCGGGGAAAACTTTTTCTCGAAAAAGTTTTCCCCGAAAAACCCCATTTCCTAAGATCAACACCACGTCGGGAGCGGGTTCTGGGCGTGGATGAGTTCCATGACGCGGATCTGCTGGACGATCTTTTCGGGTTTGATGAGGATTTCTTCGCCGTTTGTGAGGTGGTTGTAGAGGTTTTCGTAGTATTTGGCGGGGGCGTAATCGAACGGGGAGCCGGTCAGGTCTTCTTCGAACTCGTTCCAGTTCAGTTTTTCGGAGCAGTAGGCGGGAGAGAGACCGTCGGGACCGGTGAGGGGTTCGAGGGTGAGTTCGGGCATCGGCTTTTCGTCGAAGTACTTCCACTTGATTTTCGAGAGGGTCGCGGTAAGGGAGCCGCGGGAACCGTGGATACGGTAGGTGAAATCGTTGTACGCGTCGGCGGGGGAGATTTCCACGTCGATCAGCGGGCGGTTCGGCGCGGTCAGGATGACCTTCGCGTAGTCTTCGGCGTCGCCGGCGGAGTTGATGCGCTTGAGGACGGAGAAAACGTTCGGCATGTCATCCGTATTCAGAAGATGGAGCGCCTGGTCCATCGGGTGCGGACCGGTGTTGAGAAGGCATCCGCCGTAGAAGCGGCGGGACGTCTGCCAGTCCCAGCGGCGGCTGTAGCCGGAGAAGTGGATGGTGATCTGCGCGATTTCGCCGAGCTTGCCGCTGTCGATAATTTCACAGATTCTGGTGAAGTACGGCGCAATTCTCGACTGCTGGAAAACGGTCAGTGTGACGCCGTTTTCCTTTGCGGTACGGATCATGTCCTCGCATTCGATGGCGAACTTGGAGAACGGCTTTTCGGAAACGACGTTTTTTCCGGCGCGGAGCGCGTCCATCGTAACGGGGTAGTGGAGGTACGAGAAGGTGGAGTTGACGACGACATCGATGTCGTCGCGCTTCAACAGTTCGCGGTAGTCTTCATAGACGTCGCAGCCGTATTCCTTGACGGCGCGTTCGCGGCGCGCTTCGATTTTGTCCGCAACGGCAACGACGTTGTAGAGTGCCTTGCCCGCTTCGGAGAGGAAGTAACGTCCGTGGATGTCACGTCCGCTTCGTCCCTGACCGATAATCGCAACGTTTAATTTCTTCATATTGCCAATCCTTTCTGTGTGTATAAGATAAAATAATCAATCTTTTCCGTCTGAAAGTTTTTGAAAAGGGGTTCGGGGAAAAACTTTTTTCAAAAAGTTTTCCCCCGGAAACTCTCATTTCACCAGATCCGCGCCGCTGTCGGCGTCGCAGTAGAGGACTGCGTGGGGATGCTTCCGCATGATGGTTGCGGGGCAGTCAGCGGTGATGTCGTCGTTCACCGTGCGGCGTACGGCGTCACGCTTGGTCGCGGCGGGGACGCTGCAGAACATATGCGCGGCGCAGGTAAGCGCGGGAATGGTAAGGGTGAGCGCGAACTTCGGAACATCGTCGATGGTGGGGAAGCAGCCGTCGTGGACCTGCTGGTTGCGGCAGACTTCGTCGAGCGGAACGGCCTTGACCTTGACGGGGTCGTTGAAATCGGCAACCCACGGGTCGTTGAAGGCGATGTGCCCGTTTTCGCCGATGCCGAGACAGACGATGTCAACGGGATGGTCGGCGAGCAGTTTCCCGTACCGTGCGCACTCCGCGTCAGCGTCCGCGGCACCGTTGATGCAGTTGACGGACCTGAAGGGAACGAGTCCGAAGATATGTTCTTTCAGATAGGTCGAAAACGACTGCGGCGAATCGCCGTCGAGCCCGACGTACTCGTCCATATGGTACGCATTGACGCGCGTCCAGTCGATGCCGTCCTCCGCGACGAGCGCGGCAAGCGTCTCGTTCTGTGACGGAGCAGCCGCAAAAATCATGTTGATCTCGTCTTTTTCCGCAAGAAGTTCCCGCATCGCCCGTGCAATATCACGTCCTGCGGCGTCCCCCATCTCCCGCCGGGTCGCATAAACCTGCACGTCGAGCTTCTCTTTACGAATCTGCTTTATCATGCCATTTTCCATAAGAATTACCGTCCTTGTTGATGTTATTATGATAATAGCATACAAATTCCCCTACGTCAAGTGGGTGCGGGGAATTTTTACAGGGGGGAGGGAGTGCGGGTTGTTAGTTCGGGGGAAACGGTCGCTTTCTTGAAAGAAAGCTCCGCAAAGAACTTTAATCTGTTGTAGCCGGTTTGTTTGGCTTATATGAGTTAGTTTTTAGGGGGTTTTGGATGGGTCTGTGCGCAGCCATTTAGTTCGTCCCAGCTGACAAAATATAGTCATCCAAATCCTGAGGAGTAGTGGAGACGGAAGTCAGGGACCGCCGAGACCCTGACTTCCCTCGCCGTATAGGCTAACCTCGATTTCGTGCTATCGTTTGCAATCACTCTACGTAGAGAGATTTCCCGCTCGGCTTGGCTGCCGCCGTCCTCGCTTCTATCAGTCAGAGCGGCTGACGTCAAGTTTGCACAAACGCAAAGCACGAACGGCGGCAGCCAAGGAGTGCGGTGTAAAACTTAACGTAGCTGA
>JAFQFS010000097.1 GCA_017398585.1 Clostridia bacterium | reverse complement strand
TGCCGCCGTTCGTGCTTTGCGTTTGTTGAAACTTGACGTCAGCCGCTCTAACTAACAGAAGCGAGGACGGCGACAGCCAAGCCGAGCGGGCAATCTCTTTACGTAGAGGGATTACGTACGATAGCACGATATCACGTATATCCGAACCGGCGAGGGAAGTCAGGGTCTCGGTGGCCCCTGACTTCCGTCTCCACCCTTCCTCAGAAATTGGATCGCTCCCATTTTGTCAGCTGGGACAGATAATATGGCTACGCACAGACCCATCCAAAATCCCCCTAAAAACTCCATCATATAAGCCAAACAAACCGGCTACAACAGATTAAAGTTCTTTGCGGAGCTTTCTTTCAAGAAAGCGACCGTTTCCCCTACACTCCACCATTGCACTCCCACCCCCAAACAAAAAAAGATTGACAAAACGACCATCGGGTGATACAATGAAAGAAAAAAACTGTGGATAATTCACGAAGGAGGAACTTATGAGTAAACTGAAAATCGGGTTCGCAAGAGCCGACCTGACCCCGCCGAACGATCTTTTCATCTCCGGTTATTATTCCGAGAGACGCGGGCAGGGGTGTCTGGATGACCTGAAGGCGAGCGTTCTGGCGTTCTCGGACGGAGAACGGACCGCCGTTGTCTTCACCATCGACGTGATCGGGATCGCTCAGGATTTCGGAGACGAGCTGCGCGGAATCATCGCGAAGCGGACGGGACTGCCGTATGAGGCGATTTATTATGCGTGCACGCACACACATACCGCTCCCGCCATCAGCGGGGACCTGTTCCCCATTGATCCGGAATTCAACAGCGTCATGTTCCGTCAGTGCGCCGACGCCGCCGTACGTGCGATTGCCGATATGAGCGAAGCCGAGGTCTATACCGCGCGCGGCAAGGTCGAGGGAATCTCGTTCATCCGCCGGTTCAAGATGAAGAACGGCAAGACCCAGACCAATCCCGGTCATGGAAACCCCGACATCGACCATCCCATCTCCACGCCCGACGAAACCCTCCAGCTCGTCCGCATCGTGCGCGAGGGCAAGGACGACCTCGTCGTCATCAACTTCCAGGTGCATCCCGACGTTGTCAGCGGTTCGTATTATTCGTCCGACTGGCCCGGCTGGGTCCGCCGCTCGTTCGAAGGCGCCGTTCCCGGTACAAAGTGCCTGTTCTTCAACGGTGCGCAGGGCGACACCAACCACTTCAATCCGCTGAGCGGCATCCCGCGCCGCAGTGGTTACAATCACGCGCGTCATATGGGTCTCTGCATCGCCGGCGAAGCGATGAAGCTCTACACCTACGCCGAAAAATCCGAAGGTGACCGCGTGGATTATGCACAGTACAACCTCGAGGTTCCCGCGAACCGCGGTACGGCGGAAGACCTTGAAATCGCCGAAAAATACATCGCGCTCCACGAAGCCGGACGTGAATCCGAAATTCCGTACACCGGCATGGAATACGTCACCGCCGTCGCACGCGCCTACCGCGTCAAGCGGCTCGAACACGGTCCGGATTCGTTCACGCTGTATCTGAACGCCGTCCGTTTCGGCGACGTGGTCTTCTCCGGCGTCCCGGGTGAGCCGTTCACCGACATCGGCCGCGGCATCAAGGACGCCTCCCCGTTCGGCATGACCATCGTCACCTGCTGTTCGAACGGCTATGAAGGCTACTATCCGATGCAGTCCGCGTACGACGAAGGCGGCTACGAAGCGAACAGCTCCAAATTCTGCGCAGGCATCGCGGAACACATCATCGAAGGTTCCGTGGAAATGCTGAAAAAACTTTATTGATTCCGAAAATAAATCTGCCGTGGGACGGTACTTTTACATGAAAACTCTCAGCTGTATTCTCATGGGATATCTGATCGGTTCGATCAATCCATCCTATTTTCTTGCACGCCGGAAAGGTTTTGATATCCGCGAAAAAGGTTCGCACAACGCCGGCGCCTCCAATGCCGTGATTCTTCTCGGAAAAGGCCGAGGGATTTTCTGTGCACTTTTCGATATTCTGAAGACCTGCTTCGTGATCGCGGCGGCAAAACGCATCTTTCCGTTTTATCCGCATACCCTTGCCGTAACCGGAACGTCCTGTATCATCGGACATATCTATCCGTTTTATATGAAATTCCGCGGCGGCAAGGGACTGGCGTGTCTCGGCGGAATGATCCTGATGTACGACCGGCGCGTCTTTCTGGTCTTTCTGAGCATCGAAGCGGTCATTCTCTTCATAACCAATTATATCTGCTTCGTACCGATCACCGCTGCCGCTGTCTTTCCGTTCACCTACGGCGTTCTGGATCATGACCGCTTCGGTGCGGCGTTCCTGCTTGCCGCAGCTGCCGTTATCCTTTTTAAACACATCGAAAACCTCCGCAGAATCAAAAACGGTACCGAACTGCGTTTCAGCTACCTCTGGAACAAAGAGGCGGAAATGCAGAGGCTCGGCAGAAAATCCCCGGAAGAAGAATGACCCGCCACGTCCTCATCCGATAAAGGAGTTGTTATTATATGAAACTTGCTACCACCACCGGCGATTTTGCCGGCTACGCTTCCACCCAGATGGAATCCATGCAGTACATCCGCGAAGCCGGATTCCGCTTCATGGATTACAACTTCGGCAGCGACTATTCCCGCAGGGACGGATTTTTCGCCGCCGACTGGAAAAATCACCTCGAACTGGTGAAGAAAAAGGCCGATGAACTCGGTGCGCAGTTCATTCAGGCACACTCCCCGATGGGAAGACCGCTCGCGGACGAAACCGGTGAATTCACCGAAGATACTGCGCGCTGTGTCGAAGCCTGTGGTCTGCTCGGAATCAAGAACATCGTCGTTCACTCCGGCTACCTCCACGGAATTTCGATCGAAGAGACGTTCGAGCGGAACAAAAAATTCTATGAACAGCTCTTCCCCACCGCGGAAAAATACGGCGTGAACATCCTCGTCGAAAACTTCAACAAGATGTGTGTGGACGGCATGTACTGGATCGACAATGCCGCCGACCAGCGCGCACTGATCGACTACGTGGATCATCCGCTGTTCCACGGCTGCTGGGATGCCGGTCACGGCAATATGCAGGAAATGTCCCAGGACGAAAGCCTGCGCATCCTCGGTGAACACGTCTACGCCCTGCACATCCAGGACAACCTCGGAAACAGCGACTCCCACCTCGTCCCCTTTTTCGGTACGCTGAACCTGGACGCCGTCATGCACGGTCTCGCGGACATCGGCTACAAGGGCTACTTCACCTTCGAAGCGGGCAGCCCCTTCCTCGGCGCAGGCAAACGCCGTCCCTTCGAAAAGGATACCCGCCTCGCCCGTGCCCCCCTCGGTCTCCGCATCGCCTCCGAAAAACTCCTCTACGAAATCGGCCGCTGCACCCTGGAAGCTTATGATTGTTTTGAAGAATGAGGTTTTCCGGGGAGGGACTTTTTGAAAAAAGTCCCTCCCCGAACCCCTCTTCAAAAACTTTTAAACGAAAAAGAAAGACATAGTAACTGCAAATTTATAGTAAATAGTATTTTGTCAGCTGCACAAAATCTCATTACTTCAAATCTGCACTTACTATGTCTTGTTTTATAGATGGAAAGTTTTTGAAGGTGGGTGCGGGAGGAAACTTTTTCCAAAAAGTTTCCTCCCGCGAAAAACATTAAATCTTAATCTTCTTAATCTCTTCCGCGTAGTACTGGACGAGTTCGAATTTGGTGCCGGGCATGAGGCGGTGGTCCGGGCAGGGGATGAAGCCGCCGAGGGCGGTGAGGCGCTTCATGCGTTCGATTTCGGCGTCGACGGCTGCTTTGTCCTTGCGGAGGGCGGTTTTGTCCATACCGCCGATGCCGAGCATGCCCTTGCCGAATTTTTCGCGTGCAGGTGCGAACTGGTCGCCCCAGACGCCGACTTCGATCGGGAACATGGTATTCACGCCGGTTTCGAACCAGGTCGGAAGGAGTTTGTCCGTTACGCCGTCGCAGTCGAGGGAGATGATGTCGATGCCGTACTTATGGCAGAGGTCGTTGCGCTTCTTATAGTGCTTTGCGCAGATTTCTTCGAACTTGGAGGGGGAGATCAGCGGACCGTTCTTGAAGCAGATGTCTTCCCAATAGTGCGCAAAGTCAAACTTTGCACCGGTCGCGAGGATCGCTTCCGCGCACTGATACTGCATTTCCGCGTATGCGTCCACGATGTCCGCGAAGAGGTCTTCGTCTTCGTCGTACATGAGGTAGCTCATGCCCATGACGGAGGTCATGTTGCGGATATCGCCGAGTACGCTGCCGAGGTGCAGACCGACCGGAAGATCCTGCGGTCTGGTTTCGTTGAACGTCTTGTAATACTCGAGGTTCACGCGGTCGGGTGTGTACTGCATCTTCGGGAGATAGAGCGTTTCGAAGGCTTCGCGGTCCTTGAGGAGGTAGTCGTCCTCGGAGGGGATGGACGCGATGCCCGGCTTGATGCGTTCGATGATACCGGATCCGCTCTGGACACGCTTCGTGCCGTCCGGAAGTTCCTCGAGGACTTTGTATTCAAAGCCCGGGCGGAGTCCGTTTGCCGAACCGACGGTGCGGTACCAGTTGAAGTCCCAGCCGATGAGACGGTCGAGTTCCCGTTCCTTTGCGCTGCCGTCGTAGTTGCCGTGAGCGAGGTCCGCAGGAATCTTTCCCTGTTCCGCCCATTCGGCTAACAGTTCGCTCCAGTAGCCGAAGTGAACCGCCGGAAGACGGTCGACGGACTTAAAATGCAGCAGATTCATCGCGCGTTCTCTGTTGGTCATATGGTTTCTCCTTGTCTGTGATTCCGAAAGTTGTTACCGCTATTATAACGGAAAACGCGCGTATTTGCAACTGTTTTTTTCTTTTTTTCAGTCATAGAGCGCCGGTTTCAGCGTCCATGTCTGCAGAAGAGCATGTCGTACGACGCCGGATGCGTCCAGCCCTTCCGGGAAAATGATCCAGTCCTTCGCCCAGTCGTAGCTTGTGTTGATGTGACGGACGGGCTGAAGGGATGTGGTGCCCGCAGTCAGCGGCATTGCTTCGTCCGCTCCGATGCCCTCTGCGACCGCGCGGCGGAGATTTTCAAACAGATCCACCGGATTCAGAAGATTTTCACCGATCCGGTACAGAACCGGCAGCTGCTTGTAGCCGAGGACGCGGTCGTACTGCTTCATAACGGCTTCCGCCAGTTCACGCGGCGCCGCGGTCGTGTGGATCGCCGACGGGAGTTCCTTTTCGGGGCCGTAGGACAGTTCCGGCGTGCGGTGAAGTCCGAGCGTGGAACGCGCGAACAGGGAGAGTACCTCGGACGCGCAGAGAGGACGCTTTCCGCGGAGATAATAGTCGGGACCTGCGGTCAGCGCGGCTGCCATGGCGGAAACATCTTCCTTTGTAATCGGCAGCGGGTCGATCGTTTCGTACCGGCACGATTCCAGCGCGGTGATGTATTCCACGCCGGGATTTTCGAGCGTCCAGCGGAGGAATTCGCCGAGCAGGTCGACGCGGCGGTGCATTTCCTCCTTTGTGCGCAGGGGGGCGGGTTTCCATTCCCCGCGCGGCGGATTGGCTCCGCGGAAGAAATTCACGCCGTCCCAGAAATCCGTACAGGAGAATTCGCACGGATGATAGAAAATGCTCACGAGCTGCAGATCCCCTGCGCGGCGGACGAACTGTTCGAACTGTTCCTTTGCTTCTTCGAGACCGTTTTCCGCTTCCATCTCCAGACGCATCGTGCTCCACAGGCGGGTCAGATTCAGCACGCCGCCGTACCAGAACGGACCTTCGTCCACAGAAAGGAGATAATGGCTGTCCACGTACGTCGGGACACCCCATTTTTTCAGCACAGGAAAAACATGCGGCACCCAGCTCGCGCCCGGCTGACCGTAGCTCGTCGGGAACTGTCCGGTGATGTCCTGCACGTCCGTGAAGCCCTTCCGCTCGCGGCGTTCGAATTCCAGAACCCCGTCGGCAAAGCCCATGCCGCTCAGGTATTCGGTCTGCGTCGGGTGAATGCTGTGCCCTTCGGTGTGGTAACAGATTTCATGCCCCGCCAGTTTTTCGAGGATATCGGTACGGCCGCGGTCCCGCAGAACACGTCCCTTTTCGCCGACAATCTTGAACGAACCGCGGATCCCGAGCGAATCCATCATGTCGATCAGGGCGAGCAGCGCGTCGTCCGCTTCGGGCGTGATGAAGTCCTCCACGTCGAACCACAGCATGACTTTCAGTTGTTTCATACGTTCCTCCTTGGGTTTCCTTTTTTCGGAATTATACCATATCTTCCTCCGGAATACAATCCTTTGTAAATTTCTGCTAAGATTTGTTGACAAGATTGTTCTTCTCTGTTATCATAAGCACAGAAAAACAGATACGGGAGGTCTTTATGCTGTACAACAACTCCATGACCGCCGATGCGGCGGATGCTCCGTCCCTTTGTGAAGCCTTTGCCGGACGGTTCCGGGTAGGTGCTGCGATCAATTCGTGGAATCTCGACGAAGCGTCGCGGGAATACGCGGCAATCCGGAAACAGTTCAATGTCTTCACGCTTGAAAACGAATCGAAGCCGGAACCGATCCATCCCGAGGAGGGACGCTATGTCTTCGGGCGGGTCGACCGGTTCGCGGAATTCGGTGAAAAAACGGGTGTCCGTCTGCGCGGGCACACGCTCGTCTGGCACAGCCAGTGCCCGGACTGGTTCTTCACCGACGGAAACGGGAATTCCGTCACGCAGGACGTGCTTCTCCGCCGGATGAAGGAACACATCACGACGATCGTTTCGCGGTACCGCGGGAAGATCGGGACATGGGACGTGGTCAACGAAGTTCTGCGAGACGAAGGCGGGATGCGCGAATCGAAGTGGTACAAAATCGCGGGAACGGACTACATCAAGGAAGCGTTCCGCTGTGCGCACGAAGCGGATCCGGACGCCAGACTGATCATCAACGACTATAATCTGGAATCGTCGGACGCGAAAGCGGACACGATGGCGGCGTTCGTGCGTGAAATGCTGGAGGAAGACGTACCCGTCCACGGCATCGGGCTGCAGATGCACCTCGGTCCGGACACAAACCTCGAAAAACTGAAGAACAACGTCCGCAAATTCACGGCTCTCCGGGAGATCGCGCCGGATTTCTGTCTGGAAGTGACGGAACTTGACCTGTCCTGCTACCGCTGGAACGACACGGCGGAGGACGTGGACTGGACGGACGAACGCACCGCACAGTTCTCCGCGCAGTACACGGAGCTGTTCCGGTTCCTGCTGGAACTGTCGGACGAAGGCGTGCTCGACACGGTGGTGTTCTGGGGTCTGCACGACGGGATCTCGTGGCTCAACGGTTTCCCGCGGCGGCACAGGAACTATCCCCTGCTGATCGGGAGAGACTACCTGCTGAAACCGGCATTTTACGAGGTAATCGCTCTGACAGACACGAATAACGGTTGATTTTTCAGAAACAATTGACAAAATTACGCAGATATAGTATACTGA
>JAFQFS010000096.1 GCA_017398585.1 Clostridia bacterium | reverse complement strand
TTCTATAAGGGCGCACTGAATCACGGATACAGAAGTGCCGAGCGCTGAACAAAACGGAGTTTTGAGAAGTCACTCCCCTATTCCTCATGATTTTTATACCTCCACGTCTATCGCCCGAACAAATTTCAGCCATACTCCACCGAAAATTTCTTCTTTTTACCCCACTAACCCATATCAGCCATACAAACCGGCTACACAGATGAAAAGTTTTTGCGGAGCTTTTTTCAAAAAGCGACCGTCTCCCCCGAAGATCGTCTTCGACGATCTTCACGCCACCCTTGCAATCTCCCATCCCCTGTAGTATAATGAAGAAAAAACTACAGAAAAAGGAGCAACCACCATGTTCATCCCCCATACTTCCCATTCTGTCCGCTTCACCGGACGCTTCGCGCCGGACGGCGACGCGATGACCGCCACCGCGACCGGTTCCCGCATTGAGATCGCTTTCAAAGGGAACCAGATCGTTCTTTCGTTCAATATCGACGACTGTGTTCTGCCGTTCCCGCATATCTGGATCCGCACGGACGGCGGCGCACGCGTTGAGACTGCCGTTGACCGCTGGCTGACCGTTGAGACCAAAGACGACGGCGAACATTACGTCGAAATCATCTTCAAGGGCGCGAAAGAAATCCAGAACCGCTGGTACGCGCCTCTCCAGAATAAGCTTTCCTTCCTCGGTTATGAGGCCGACGGGGAAGCCGAACTCTGGCCGGACGATCGCAAAACCATCGAGCTTGTCGGCGACTCCATCACCGAAGGTGTCCTCACTTATGACCGCCGCTACTACCCGAACGACCAGGACAACCGCGTCTTCGAGGACGACGTCTGCCGCACGTACGGCTGGCTCACCGCCCAGGGGCTTGGACTGCGTTCCCTCCATATGGGCTACGGCGCCGTCGGTGTGACCCGCGCCGGCTGCGGTTCCGTTCCGAAGGCAGCAGACGCATACCCCTACTGCTGGGACGGCGCCCCTGTCACCTATGACCATCCCGACTATATCCTGATTAACCACGGCGCGAACGACCGCGGCAACGGCGAGGAACGCTACATCGCCGAATACCGCGGACTGCTCGAACTTGTCCGCAAAACTCATCCGGATGCAAAGATCATCTGCCTTACTGCGTTCTGCGGCGCGTTCCCGGATGCTCTTCACAAGCTTGTTGACGAGTTCAATGCCGACCATGACGACGATATTTTCTTCGTCGATGCCACTCTCTGGGTGCCGCTCGAACCCCTGCATCCGCTGACCGACGGTCATAAGATCATCGCCGACCGTCTGATCCCGATCCTGAAGGAACGGTACGGACTGTAAACCGTCCCCCTCAATAGCCGAAAGGAGCCACCCCATGTTTTATGACAGAACCGAGGAACGTACGGGTATGCAGGAAGCCGCCCCGTACACCCCTGCCACCGATACCCAATGCGATTTCATCATGGTCTACGGCTTCCACAACCTCAAAGAACGCGTGAAAATCTGGAAAAAGCACGGCTACGTCATCCATCTCATGACAGGCGTGGCGTGGGGCGAATACCAGGACTACCTCAAGGGCAAGTTCGACGGACGTCTCCATTGGGATGAAAGCCAGACCGACGCACGCGGTGAAATCATCGGACACGGGTTCGAAGTCCCCTACATGGTGCCCGCCGTCTCGTTCGCTGATTACCTCGCCTCCAAGCTGAAATACGCCGTCGACTGCGGTGTTGAGGCGATTCACCTCGAAGAACCCGAATTCTGGGTGCGCGGCGGCTACTCCGATGCCTTCAAGCGCGAATGGCGGCTGTATTATAAAGAAGAATGGCAGGATCCCCGCTCATCTGCGGAAGCCTCCTACCGTTCCGCGAAGCTCAAGCAGTACCTCTATACCCGCATGCTCGACCGCCTCTGCTCCGAACTCAAGGAGTATGCCCTCGTGAAATATAACCGCGTTCTGCGCTTCTATGTCCCGACGCACTCGCTCATCAACTACGCACAGTGGAACATCGTTTCCCCCGAATCCGCCCTCATCGACCTTCCCGGCGTGGACGGCTACATTGCCCAGATCTGGACGGGAACCGCACGCACGAAAAACCGCTACCTCGGCGAAACGGCGGAACGCACGTTTGAAACGGCATTCCTCGAATACGGCGTCATGCAGGAACTGGTGCGCGGCACCGGACGGAAAATGTGGTTCCTGCACGACCCCATCGAAGACAACCCGCGCTACACGTGGGAAAACTACCGCTACAATTACTACCAGACCGTCGCGGCATCGCTGATGCATCCGGACGTTGCAGCCTACGAAGTCTGCCCGTGGCCGAACCGCTTCTTCAACGGCAAATACGGTGGACCGAACATCGATCCCGAGACCGGTCTGCCGGAACGCATTCCGATGCCGGAGGAATACCGGACAAATCTGCTGGTGATTATGAACGTCCTGCGCGACATGGTACAGCCGGACGCGCATTTCGTCGGAAATCATCCCGAAATCGGGCTGATGATCGCTGATTCCGCGATGTTCCAGAAGCAGACGCCTGCAGACGATCCGCATAAGGAGTACATTGACGACTGCTTCGACGCGTTCTTCGGCATGGCGCTGCCGCTGCTGAAAGCAGGTGCCGCCGTCCGTCCCGTCCAGCTCGACAACCTGCGCCGCGCCGTCGGTTATCTTGACGCGTACCGCACGATCGTCCTGAGCTACGAATACATGAAGCCCGAATCTCCCGACATCAACAACGTCATCGCAGAATGGGTCAAACAGGGCGGTACGCTGTTCTATATCGGCGACGGCAAAGACAGCTATCACGGCATCCGCGCATGGTGGAACCGCGGCGGAAAGTACGCGAACCCCGCGGAACACCTCCTTGAAATGTGCGGACTCCCGAAAGACGCCGTCGGACTGCACAAAGTCGGTGCCGGTCAGGTGTACATCATCGACAAATACCCGGCGGAATTCGCCAGAGACGCCGCTCTTGCGGAGGAATTCCGCGACACCGTGCGCGATACCCTTGCGGAAACCGGCATCGCATGGGAATACTCCCCCATCCTCACAATGGAACGCGGCACCTATACAATCACCTCCGTCATGGACGAAACCGCATCGGCGGTTCTCGAAGGCACGTACATCGACCTGTTCTCCGATGAACTGGTAACCGTAGAAAATCCCGTCCTCGACAAGATCGCGGGACTGTATTACAATCTCGCAAAAATCGACCGGACACAGACGCAGGTCATCGCCTCCGCCGCACGTCTCGTGAAGCCGCACTTCGGTGTCAAGGCGCGGACAATCTCATTCAAAGCGGTCGGTGCCGCCGCAAACGGCGTGACCGTTCTGTCCGTCAAGCGGAAACCTGCGGAAGTCACCGCTCTCCTGCACGGCGAAGACGTGCTTGCAAAGTGGGACTACGAACCGTACAAGCCCACGTCCCGTCAGAACCCGGATAAGGATCACGGCGGCATCCTGCGGATCTGGTACAAAAACAGCCCCGACGGCGTTGACGTAAAAATCAAGTAAAGGAGAACACCATGTCCGAAACACGCAAATTCATCCTCGATACCGACATCGGTCCGGACTGCGACGACTGCGGCGCGCTCGCTATTTTCGACCGGTTCCACAAGGCGGGACTCTGCGAGCTTCTCGCCGTGACCCACTGCACGTCCGATGTCCTCGGCGCAGACGTGATCGCGTCCATCAACGACTGGTATGGCGTGAACGTCCCGATCGGCCAGACGACCCGCGAAGGCTTCCTCTGCACGCCGGATGTCATGCGCTACACCGTTCCGGTGTCCGAAGCGTACCGCAAAACCCACGCTCCCGCGGAGACCGAGCCCGCACTGACGCTGCTCCGCCGTCTGCTCGCGGAACACCGTGACGTAACGCTCGTGTTCGTGGGTCCGCTGAACAACATGGGCGACCTGTTGAAATCCTCCGCGGACGCCATTTCCCCGCTGACGGGTGAGGAACTTGTGGCACAGTCCGTGCGCGAAGTGATCGTCATGGGCGGGAATTTCGAAAATTTCTCCCACGGCGAGTACAACATCGCCTGCGACGTCCCGGCGGCACAGCTCATGACGGAGAAGTGCGCGGCGCCGATCGTCTACTGCGGCTTTGAAGCGGGCGAACACGTCCTGACGGGCGCGACGCTCGAGGGCTGTCCGGAG
The DNA here is from genome assembly GCA_017398585.1 of Clostridia bacterium. Lineage (GTDB taxonomy): Bacteria > Bacillota > Clostridia > Oscillospirales > CAG-272 > UMGS1696. Next base: position 34,652 of record JAFQFS010000096.1, on the reverse strand, counting down.
GATTATCCGGTACGCATGGCGTATGTGAACTACCTCGGCGGCGGATTCGTGCGCAATTCGTGGGACCTCGTGACGGTGTATTACGCCGTCAATCCGGACGACGGACGCTGGATCCTCTCCGACGAGTGCAGCATCCGCTACAGGGAAGATGCGACCGCAGTCGTCACCGAAGGAACGGGCGCAAGAACCGTCCGTTTTGCGGACGAAGCGGCACTCGCGGAAATCCTCAACAGCATCATCGACGGAAGCGCGGAAATTTTATAGATATGAACTTTTGTGGGGAAAACTTTTTTGAAAAAAAGTTTTCCCCACACCCCTTTCAAAAAACTTTCAGCCGGTTAGAAAGACACAGTTTGTGCAGACTCAACGGAAAGTATAGTCCGGCTGCTCGCCCGTGCGCTGGTGACGACGGCGGAATTGCGGTATAATACAGATAACCTCATTACAGAAAGGATGATATTATGGCATTCTCCGATGTACTCCGGAACCTGCGCCGGAAAAACGACATGACGCAGGAGGAGCTTGCGGAAGCGCTCGATATGTCCCCGCAGGCGGTCAGCCGGTGGGAAACCGGCACGGCGTTTCCGGACAGCACCGTGATCCGGAAACTGGCATATCTCTTTGACGTGACGACGGATTATCTGCTCGAAGTCGATCCCGAACGTGTGAAGCGGGACGTCGGGAATCTGATCCTCAAAACGGATGAAATGAACCCGCAGGAAGCCGCGCAGATGCTCCGCGATGCACTCAAAGAATACCCGCGCAACAAAGAACTGATCTACGCACTGTCCAGACTTCTGTATTACAGAATTTACTCGAACAATCCGGACAGCGAGGGGGCAAAGGACGCCCTGTGGGAAGCACGTACTCTGGTCGAATGGCTTTACGAACACACGGGAAGCACAGGAGACCTCGAAACCCTGCTCCGCATCTACCGTGACCTCGGCATTCCGGAACGAGGGGAAGAACTGCTGAAAACGCTGCGCAACTACAATATTCAGGAGCTCCGCATCGAACTGGCAACAGGAGAAGACCGCATCCGCCGGATTCAGGACTACGCCTACACCCTTTTGACCAGACTGAACTGGCAGGTCTACACCCTCTCCTGCGAGGAATCGCTCCCGGCGGAACAGCGGATTTCCATGCTCCGGCAGATGTTCGAAGCTTCACAGACCCTGATGCCGGACGATCCTCTGTCGAGCCGGACATGGCAGGCGACGCATATCCCTTTCCAGCTCGCGCAGCTTTATGCGGTCAGCGGCGACCGGGAACAGGCAATCCACTGGCTCGGCGTCATGTATGAAGCAAGCAAGAACGAAGCCGGTGTTCTGAATTCCCCGACATTCCGCGGACTCCCCCGGAAACGAAACGGAAGGTGGCATGAGGACTGGATGCTGAAGGTACTGAATACAAACCGATGTTTTGACGACATCCGTGACGACCCGCGTCTGATCTCCATGCGGGAGGAACTGGAAGCCACCCTGCTGGAATACGGATATCCTCTGCCTTAACGCAAGATTTACCTCCGGCAAATCCTCACGCGCTTCCATAACGGCGGCGGATGTGATATCCTATAGGCACAGCACGAAGGTACCGCGTGAATGTAAAAATCAAGTTATATAAATCTTATATAAATCACGAAAGGATATCACACCATGTCATTCTCCACCATACTCAAACACCTCCGCCGTAAAAACGATATGACGCAGGAAGATCTCGCGGAAGTCCTCGGGCTGACCCCGCAGGCGGTCAGCCGCTGGGAAAACGGAGCGGCTTCCCCCGACAATACCGTCATCAAAAAACTCGCATACCTCTTTGACGTGACCACCGATTACCTCCTCGAAGTCGATCCCGTCCGGATGAAGGAAAGCATCCGTGAAATCATCGACAAGGCAAACGCCGCCGAACCCGAAGAAGCCGCAGAACTGCTCCGCGCCGCACTGGCGGAATATCCCCGGAACAAAGACCTCATGTCCGCGCTGTCCTTCTGCCTGTATTACCGCATGTACAACCATATGGACGATCACGCCGACCGAAAGGCAAAGAAAATCCTTGAGGAAGCCCTCGCACTGACAGAATTCCTGTACGAAAACGGGTACGAAGACGTCTATACCCTGCTCGGAATGTACCGCGACGCCGGTATGATCGACAAGGGGAAAGAACTGCTGAAAAAACTTCCCGGATATGATAACGTCCGTCAGGAAATGGCAATCCAGCTTGCGGAAGGGGAAGAAAAAGTCCGTCTGATGCAGGAAAACGCCTACACTCTGCTGACCAAACTGAACTGGCAGGTGTATATGCTCTCTCTGGAATCCGAAACCTTCACCCGCGAACAGCGCATCGCCATGCTGGAACAGATGACCGAAGCAAGCCGCGCACTCATGCCCGACGACCGCGAATGCTTCTTCAACTGGCAGCCGACCCACATTCCGTGGCAGCTTGCAAAGCATTACAGCCTGCTCGGAGACGCAGACAAAGCGATGTACTGGCTTGACGTCATGCGGAAATCCTGCACGCTCAGAGACGACCGCTTCCGCCTGAAATCCGCGGCATTCGCCGGACTGGAACTCACCCGCAGCGGCGGATGGGGAACGGACTGGATGCTCGACGTCATGGGTGACGACTACTTCGACAACATCCGCAATGACCCGCGCTTCACGGAAATGTACAACGAATTAAAATCCGAAAATTAAACAAAAAAGTCCCGCACAGACTCCTATCCTTCAAGTCTGCACGGAACCTTGTCCCTGTTATTTGTTTAAAGTTTTTTGAAGAGGGGTTCGGGGAGGAACTTTTTGCAAAAAGTTCCTCCCCGAAAACTCTATTTTATAAACTTAACCCTGCTTTTCGGCTACTTCGTCGAGCTTCTGGACAAAACGTTCGAGGGTCTTGTTCCATGCCTTTTCGCTTCTTGCGATGGAGGAAGCGAGGGATTCGCTCTTCGAGGAGATGTTGGTACGGAAGACGTGTGCCATGTTGGACAGTGCGCTGGAGTACAGGAATGCGAAGTCGGTGGAGATGTGGGAGTAGATCAGGTCGATCATATCGCCGGCGTCGGAGTCACGGGTGTACTTGACCTTCAGAGCCTGTTCGTAGTATGCGGGAGATACGAGACGTGCGCTTTCCGCTGCGAGTGCTTCGAGAACCGCGCTGACTGCGGTGGTGTTCGCTACCGTGATCGGCACGCAGAAGATCGTGCAGGAGTCGTGGATACAGGAGTTGTAGAATTCCTGGTTTTCATCGAGCATCGGAGGGGGAAGGATTGCATAGTCGTCCGCCATGTCACGGAAAAAGACTTCCGCCTGATACATCTTGTTGACGGCGATGAGAGCCTGACATGCCGCGAACATATTCATCGAGGATACGTTGTCGTCGTTGGGAGCAAGCCATGTACCCTGACCGTTGTACATGATGTTGTAGAGCTTTTCGTAGAAGGAGATGGTGTGTTCGTTGTTGAGAGTCAGAATGATGTTGCCGTCCGCATCCTTTTCGGACCACTTGACGTTCGCTGCCGCTGCCATACCGTCCATCGGGTCTTCGCAGGAGATAACGTTGCCGTAGAAGTCGCCCGCGTCCGCGGTACCGTCACCGTTCTTGTCCACGTATGCGCCGTTGGAGTATTCGTACAGCTTGTCAAGCGTCCACTTACCGTCACGTACGATGTCGTAGATGTTCTGGTCGGTATAGAATTCGTTCCACTTGCTGGAGTTGATGTAGGTTACGTATACGCCGCCGGTGTAGCGGAGTGCCATCGGACCGGTTACAAAGAAGTTCGATCCCTTGTAGGAAAGGTCGTCGATGTACTGAACGCCCCAGTATTCGCGGTCAAAATCGTTGTAGGGGAACAGTTCTGCGTTTGCGAGGTTGAAAATGAGGTTTTCCGCCGCGATGCCGGTACCGTAATACTGATACAGACCGCCGATCTGAACATCATCGGAACCCGCCTGTACCTGTGTGCGGATCGCGCCGGTCGCAGTGCCGGAGCCGCCGATGGAGGTGATGGACAGCTTGCAGTTCAGCCCTTCCATGATGTGAAGGTTGCGCTGGTAAACCGCAGAGTCCACAACGTCGCCGGTGTCTTCTTCGACCCATACGGAACGTTCGGTCAGCGCGCCGTTGCCGCCTTCTTCAAGAGAGAACTTGACTTCGTAACCTTCAAGGTTGAGGTCGCGGGGCAGGTCGGACATGGTGTAGAAGTCCTGAGGTTCTTCTTCCTCAACCTCTTCTGCAGCCGCTTCGGGCGAAGTGTTTACCGTGGACGCGTCCGGGGCAGTGCCTGCGTTATCCGTTGCATCGGAGCAGGCGGTCAGGACCGGGGAGATCAGCATCGCTGCTACGAGCAGGAGCGTAAGTGCCTTTTTCATGATATTTCTCCGTTTTTTTATAATTTTGAATATAGTAATGAAAGTTTTGACGCTTTATTAATACTATCACATTCCTGTAAAATTGTCAAGAAATGTGGCGGAATAATGACAACTATAATTAAATATTGTTAAAAAAATATCGTCTTCTCCTTGACAAATACTTCCGCCTATGATACAATACATATATAAATACTATTTTAGTATGTATTGTATCATTTTCAGGAGGACATTCTATGATTTCGATCTGTGTGGTCACGATTCTTTTTTCACTTGTTACGCTGATTCTCGTCTCCCGTGAGAAACAAAAGAACGGTTTTTCGAAGGGACCGCTTGCCGGCATCTGGGTGGTGCAGATTCTCACGATTCTGCTCTCCCTGTTCCACATCTACGGTCTGGCGTGACAAATTGCGGAGATGCGAAATTTTCATATTGACAAACGACGCAGCCGGTGATATAATGTAATGTACAGATAATTTAACGGCTGTGACGGGAAGAAGTAATCCGGGGTGCGTCGTACAGAGAGCGGGGGAAGCTGGGATCCCTGCCGTCAGCATCGGATGAAGTAGTCCCTGAGCCGCGCAGGCGAACGTGATTTTCATGAGTAGCCCGCGCCGTATGTCCCACGTTACAGGGAAAAGGGATCGGCAGACGCTGTGTCCCGATAAGTGTACTCAGGTTTTGTTCTGAGTAAATCCGGGTGGTACCGCGCAAGTTCTGCGTCCTGTAGTCATGCTGCAGGACGTTTTTTATTTTTTCAGATCAACGGGAGGATTTGCCATGCCGTATATTGTCGCTGTATCCGGTGCATCCGGGTCGGGAAAATCGACCTTTTCGGACGCACTGAAAACGTATCTTGAAACAAAGGGCGGGCGGGTGTGCGTCATTGCCGCCGACCGTTACTTCAAAAAGGACCTGCCGAAGATGATCTCCCCCGCCGACGGTGAGGAATACTCCGACTGGAATCATCCCGACTCCGTGGACATGCCCGCATTTCTTGCGGCGGTACACGAAGCGAAGGAATCCGGGGACTACGACTTCATCGTCATCGAAGGGGTCACGATCTTCTGTCACGAAAGCGTCCGCGAACTTGCGGACGTGAAGATCTACGTAGACGCGACGATCGAGATGCGGATCTACCGCCGGATTGCCCGCAACGTGGTCACGAAGGGACAGACCATCGAGTTCATCGGCGGCTACTACCTCAAATGCGCCCGCTACCGCGAGATGGAATATTCCCTCCCGTCTGCACGATATGCCGACTGGCACGTGGACAACGAATGGGGCTTTGACATCGAAGCGGAAGGCGCGAAAATTCTCGCAAAGCTGAACACCTAATAAACCGTAAACTTACCGAAAGGATCCAATAGAATGAGAAAAGAACTCCCCAAGACATATTCTCCGTCCGAATTTGAAGGACGCATCTATGCCGACTGGTGCGAGCAGAAGCTCTTCACTCCCACCATCGACCACTCCAAGGAACATTATTCCATCGTTATTCCCCCGCCGAACATCACCGGTCAGCTCCACATGGGTCACGCACTTGACAACACCCTTCAGGACATCCTGATCCGCTATAAGAGAATGCGCGGCTTCTGCACCCTCTGGGTTCCCGGCACCGACCACGCATCCATCGCGACCGAAGCAAAGATCGTTGAAGCAATGCGCAAGGAAGGCCTCACCAAGGAAGACCTCGGCCGTGACGGCTTCCTGAAGCGCGCATGGGCATGGAAGGAACAGTACGGCGGACGTATCATCGAACAGCTCAAGAAGATGGGTACCTCCTGCGACTGGACCCGTGAACGATTCACCCTCGACGAAGGATGCAGCAGCGCGGTCCGCGACGTCTTCCAGAGACTGTACGACAAGGGTCTGATCTACCGCGGCGAACGCATCATCAACTGGTGCCCGCACTGCAAGACCTCCATCTCCAACGCCGAAGTTGACTATGAAGAACAGAAGGGTCACTTCTGGCACATCCGCTACCCGCTGGTCGGCGGCGGCGGATACGTTGAAGTTGCCACCACCCGTCCGGAAACCATGCTCGGCGACACCGCCGTTGCGGTCAACCCGAACGACGAACGCTACAAGCACATGATCGGTCAGTACGTCGTTCTCCCTCTCGTAGGCAGACGCATCCCGATCGTTGCGGACGAACACGCTCAGCTTGACAAGGGTACCGGCTGCGTAAAGATCACCCCCGCACACGACCCGAACGACTTCGAAGTCGGACGCCGCTGCCGTCTCCCGATGGAAGTTGTCCTCACCGAAGACGCAAAGATCACCGAAAATTATCCGAAGTACGCCGGCATGGACCGCTACGAAGCGCGCAAGGCGATCATTGAAGACCTCCGCGCGGGCGGCTGGCTTGCAGAAATCGAAGACCTGACCCACGAAGTCGGCACCTGCTACCGCTGCGGCACCACCATCGAACCGATGATCTCCCTGCAGTGGTTCGTACGCATGGAACCCCTTGCAAAGCCCGCGATCGAAGCGGTACGTGACGGCCGGATCAAGTTCATCCCCGAACGTTTTGACAAGAACTACTTCCACTGGATGGAAAACACCCAGGACTGGTGCATCTCCCGTCAGCTCTGGTGGGGTCACAGAATCCCCGCGTACTACTGTGACGCGTGCGGTCATACCGTGGTCAACAAGGACGGCTGCGAAGTCTGCCCGAAGTGCGGCGGTCACATGACGCAGGACCCCGATACGCTTGACACCTGGTTCAGCTCCGCGCTCTGGCCGTTCTCCACCCTCGGCTGGCCGGAAGAAACCGAAGACCTGAAGTACTTCTACCCAACCAATACCCTCGTTACGGGCTACGACATCATCACCTTCTGGGTATCCCGTATGATCTTCAGCGCGCTGGAATACACCGATAACATCCCGTTCGATACCGTTCTCATCCACGGTCTCGTCCGCGACGCGCAGGGCAGAAAGATGTCCAAGTCCCTCGGCAACGGCATCGACCCGCTCGAAATCATCGAAAAATACGGCGCTGACGCTCTCAGATTTGCTCTCGCGACCGGCAACAGCCCCGGAAACGACATGCGCTTCTCCGACGAACGCATTGAAGCGGCCCGCAACTTCGCGAACAAGCTGTGGAACGCGGCACGTTTCGTCATGATGAACCTTACAATCGACAAGATCGAACTTCCCGCAGCCGACAAGCTGTCCGCAGAAGACAAGTGGATCCTCACCAAGTTCGAACAGTGCGTACAGAACGTGAACACCAACCTCGACAACTACGAAATCGGTGTTGCTCTGTCCTCCGTTTACGACTTCCTGTGGGACATCTACTGTGACTGGTACATCGAACTCTCCAAGCCGTCCGTTGCGGCCGGCGGCGAACGCGGCGAATGCGCGCAGAATGTTCTTGCGTATGTCCTCCGTGAAACCCTCAAGCTCCTGCATCCGTTCATGCCCTTCATCACCGAAGAGATCTACAGCGGTCTCCCGGGCGAAGAAGGCAGCATCATGGTAAAGGATTACCCGGTTTACAACGAAAACCTCGTATTCGCGGCAGACGAAGCGAACATGGAAAAGGTCATCGACGCCATCAAGGCAATCCGTACCCGCCGTGCAGAAATGGGCGTTGTTCCGTCCCGCAAGGCAAAGCTCTTCATCGAAACAAAGTATCCGGAAGCGTTCGCGAACAGCGCATCCTTCTTCGAAAAGCTCGCATCCGCGTCCGAAGTTGCTCTCGTTGATGCATACGACGACGACACCGCCGTACGTGTCATCACCGACGCGGCAACCGTTCACATCCCGCTCGGCGACCTCGTTGACTTCGAAGCGGAACGCAAGAGACTCGAAAACGAACTCAAGACCGTTGAAAACGAGATCAAGCGCGCCGAAGGCAAGCTGAACAACGAAGGCTTCACCAGCCGCGCTCCGGCAGCCGTTGTCGAAGCGGAACGCGCAAAGCTTGAAAAGTACAAGGAAAAGCGCGAAGGCGTAATTGCCGCAATTGCAAAGTTAGGTTAAAATGAGATTCTCGGGGAAAACTTTTTTGAGAAAAAGTTTTCCCCGAACCCCTTTCAAAAAACTTTATACGATGTAAATGGACGAAGTATGTGCAAAGCGGCGGCAAACAGCCGTACTGCCTGTTCCGGAATCGTTTCAAAGTTTTTGAAGAGGGGTTCGGGGAGGGACTTTTTTCAAAAAGTCCCTCCCCGATAAAAAGGATTTATATATGATCGAATTACCGCGTATTTTTATCACCGAAAAGGGCGAACGACACGCAAAGTCCGGGCATCCGTGGGTATTCGAAGGCGAAGTTGTAAAGATCGACGGAACGCCCGAAAACGGGGACCTCGTCCATGTCTTCTCTCCGAAGGAACGGTTTCTCGGCACCGGCTACTACAACTCCAATTCCAAGATCCGTGTGCGCCTGATCTCCCGCAACGCGAACGACAAGTTCGACGCGGATTTCTACGAACGCCGCATCCGTTATGCCCTCGATTACCGCAAGACCGTCATGGGAGACGATTTCCGTTCGTCCCGGCTGATCTTCGGCGAGGCGGATCAGTTCCCCGGTCTGACCGTTGACCTGTTCGAGGACATCATCGTCGCGCAGACCCTCTGCCTCGGCACAGAAAAGATCAAGGATATGCTGTTCGAGACCCTCGTCCGCGTCCTGCCCGAATACGGCGTAAACGTCCGCAGACTCTACGAACGCTGCGACGTTGCCGTCCGTGAACTCGAAGGCATGGAACAGTTCTGCGGTTACTGGAAACCGGAAATGTTCTCCGGAGATGCCGACGGACACGTTACCATCACGGAAAACGGGATACACTATGATGTAAACTACATCGACGGACAGAAGACCGGCTTTTTCCTTGACCAGAAGTACAACCGTCAGGCGGCGGCAAAGCTGGCGAAGGGACGGCGCGTCCTCGACTGCTTCACCCACACGGGCGCGTTCGCGCTCAACTGTGCGGCGGGCGGCGCGGAACACGTGACCGCGGTCGACATCTCCGAAACGGCGATCGAACAGACAAAAAAGAACGCCGCAATGAACGGTCTGACCGACCGGATGTCTTTCCTCTGCACGGACGTCTTCAAGCTCCTGACCGACATGGTGAACGAAAAACGCCATGACTACGACTACATCATCCTCGATCCGCCGGCATTCACGAAGTCCAGTTCGACCGTCCGCGACGCATACCGCGGGTACAAAGACATCAATCTGCGCGCGATGCGCTGTCTCCCGCGCGGAGGATACCTCGCAACGTGCAGCTGTTCTCACTTCATGAAGACCGAGCTGTTCGAAAAAATGCTCGCCGACGCGGCAGGAGATGCCGGTGTCAGCCTGCGCCAGATCGAACACCGGACACAGTCCCCGGATCACCCGATCCTCTGGAACGTTCCGGAAACGGATTATCTGAAATTCTACCTGTTCCAGGTGGTATAATAAATAATAATGAAAAAATCCTTTGGTTTTGCGAAAACCGCCGTGCTGATGGGCGTCATCATCCTCCTCTCCAAGGTGATGGGGCTGGTACGTGACATCATGGTCGCCGGGACATACGGGACGACCATGTACGCCGTGGCGTACGAGACCGCGTCCCGTCTGCCCGTCACTATTTTCGATTTCGTCCTCGGCGGGGTAGTCACGTCCGCGTTCATCCCCGTCTACAACAGCATCGCCGTGAAGGAAGGACGGGACAAAGCGTCCGCCTTCACGCAGTCCTATCTGAACCTCATCCTCCTGCTGACCGGTATCATTGCCGTATCCGGCGTGATCTTCGCCCCCGCACTCGTCTCGTTCATCGCACCGGATCTGTCCGCGGAAGCGGCGGCGCTCTCCGTACGGCTGACGCGGATCATGTTCCCGATGGTCATTTTCGTGGGTCTTGCGTTCACGTTCGTCGGCTATCTGCAGTCCGAGGGGGAATACAACATTCCCGCCGTCATCAGTCTGGTGTCGAACCTCATCATGGTCGGTTACCTTGCCGTCTCCGGCATGTTCACCGACGATCCGATGACTTCCGTGACGGGCTTGTCCATCGCGATGCTGATCGGCTGGGCGGCACAGGCGGCGGTCCAGATTCCCGCCGTCCGGAAACACGGCTTCCGTCACCGGATGACCGCCCCCGTTCTCACGCCCGAGACGAAACGTGCAGCGAAAAATGCCCTTCCCATCCTCGCAGCGACGTGGACGACGCCGGTCTGCACGCTCATCAACACCCGCCTCGCCTCCGGCATGGAGGGAGCGATCAGTATGCTCGGCTACGCGAACCGGCTGTACATTATTATTGTAGGCTTATTCTCGTTCGTCGCAACGAATCTGCTGTTCCCGTATTTTGCGCGCGCAGACGCGGCGGGCGACACAGCGGAAAAAGACCGAATGACCCGTATGTCCGTGAAGGTACTGACGTTCATCATCGCACCGATCTCGGTCGGAGTAGCGGTACTTGCAGAACCGTTCGTCTCGCTGATCTACGAAAACGGCGCGTTTGACGCGACCGACACCCTCTGGACGGCAAACGCTCTGCGGTTCTATTCCGTCGGGATGGTCTTCGCGGCAGTCAGCGAAGTGCTTACAAAGGCATTCTTCGCGGCGGAAAAGACGAAATACCCCATGATCGCGGCGCTTGTTTCGGTGACGTTCAACGTTGCCGTGGTCGCCGTCTTCGGCGGATGGCTGCACATCGGCGGCATCGCGCTCGTCTCCGGTCTCGCGGCGGCGGTAAACATGGCGGTCAACCTCATCTTCGCGTACCGCACGGGCATGATCTCGAAATCCCGCGCGGACGTTCTGGACCTCGCAAAAACCGTCGTCTCCGCGCTCGTCATGGGTGCGGCGGTATGGTTCGTGTACCCGCTGATGTCGGGACTGCCTATGATCGTCGGATTCGCGCTGTCCGTCATGGCGGGCGTGATCGTCTACGCGGTCTGCGTGACCGTCCTGCGCAGCGAAGAAATGCACAGCATTCTGAAAAAACTGAAGCACTGATATCTTTTCCCGTTAAAAAAGGTTTCGGAAAGGGGTTCGGGGAAAACCCTTTCCTCAAAAGGGTTTTCCCCGAGAAATCCCATCCATACAAGGAGAACACCATGATTCGTGTGCTGAATATTCTGACCGACTCCAACATCGGCGGCGCGGGACGTCTTCTCGTGAACTATCTGCGCAATTTCGACCGTACGGAGTTCGAAACCGCCGTCGTACTGCCGGAAAACTCCGATCTGAAACCATGCGTCGAAGAAGCCGGTTATCCCGTCATCGAGATCAAAAACGGACGCGACAAAAGCATGGACTTCAAGGCCATGCGCGAGGTCCAGCGGATCATCCGCGAATGGAAGCCGGACATCGTTCACACGCACTCGGCGTTCTACGGCAAGATGGCGGCGTACCTCTGCGGTGTAAAGTCCCGCTTCTATACCCGCCACAGCGCGTTCCCGCCGTCGAAGAAGCTGACAACCTTCCCTGGGAAGCAGATCAATGGATTCGTCAACAACACCCTCGCGACGGACATCGTCGCCGTGGCACAGGCCGCCGCCGACAACATGACCGACACGGGCGTGGATCCCAAGAAAATCACCGTCATTATCAACGGCGTCGACGAAATGCGCCGTACTTCCGACGAGGAACGGGCGGAACTCCGTCGTTCGCTGAACATCGCGGACGGTACGTTCGTCTGCGGAATCTCCGCGCGGCTTGAACCGTACAAGGGACATTCGTACCTCCTCGACACCATGAAAACTGTTCTGGCAGCTCACCCCGACACCGTTCTGCTCGTCATCGGCGGCGGTTCGTGTGACGCGGAGCTGAAGGAACAGGCAAAGTCCCTCGGGATCGCGGATCATGTCCATTTCACCGGCTTCGTCGATGACGTCGCGCCGTACTACAACATCATGGATCTGAACCTCAACTGTTCGTGGGGAACGGAAACATCCTGCCTCGCGCTGTCGGAGGGCATGAGCCTGTATGTCCCCGCGGTCGCGACCACCTACGGCGGCAATCCCTACATGATCACCGAAGGCGTAAACGGTCTGCTCGTCCCCGAAAAGGACAGCACCGCCATGGCAGCGGCGATCCGGAAGATCATGGACGATCCCGCCTTCCGGAAGAAACTTTCCGCGGGTGCCCGTGAGATGTACGAGAAGAAATTCACCGCCTCCGCCATGACGCGGCAGCTCGAGGAACTGTACCGGAAATCCGTCGCCAGATGGAAATAAGTTCCTCTTCGGGTCATTCTGATTTTCAACACCCCGCAGAAATTGACATGCGGGGTATTTTTTATGGGCAAACTGCCAAAATGAATAAAAAGGGCTTGACTTATTCAGAATATGGGTGTAAAATAATACTAATTTTGATTGGCGGGGCAGTTTTTTGAAACCTCCGCCGGAAAAATTTCAAAATCTATCACTAATTCGAAAGCAGGGAATGTTATGAAAAAGACTCTCTCTATGCTCCTCGCAGTCGTTATGATGGCTGCTATGGTTCTCACCTCCTGCGGCGGCGGAAGCGAAAAGATCTTCCTCGCTACCGGCAGTGAAACCGGTACCTACTATTCCTTCGGTATCGCCCTCGGTCAGGTTATGAAGGACAAGATCGGCCAGGAATTCGGTGTTCAGTCCACCGGCGCTTCCAAGGCAAACATCCAGCTCGTTGCTGACGGCGACGTTTCCATGGCAATCGTTCAGAACGACGTTATGGACTACGCGTTCAACGGCACCAACACCTTCGCAGAAGAAGGCGCAATCTCCGGCTTCTCCGCAGTTGCAACCCTTTACGCAGAAGTAATCCAGATCGTTGCAAAGCCCGGCATCACCAGCGTTGCTGACCTCAAGGGCAAGACCGTTTCCGTAGGCGACGCAGGTTCCGGTACCGAATTCAACGCTGCTCAGATCTTCGAAGCATACGGCATGACCTTCGACGACATCAACAAGCAGTCTCTCGGCTTCACCGACTCCGCTGACAAGTTCAAGGACGGCCAGCTTGACGCGTTCTTCGTAACCGCAGGCGCTCCGACCACCTGCATCACCGACCTCGCAACCTCCAACGATTTCGTCATCCTCTCCATCGGCGAAACCGAAATGCAGTACCTCAAGGACAACTACGGTTACTACACCGAGTACACCCTCACTGCAGGCACCTATGACAAGCAGACCGAAGACGCAACCACCGTTGCTGTCAAGGCTACCCTTATCGCTGCTGACACTCTCTCCGAAGACACCGTTTACAACGTAACCAAGGGTATCTTCGAAAACGTTGAAGCAATCAAGGCTACCCACGCAAAGGGCGCAGAACTCTCCGCTGACAACGGTGTTCAGGGTATCTCCGTTCCCTTCCATCCGGGTGCTGAAAAGTACTTCAAGGAAATCGGCAAGCTCAGCTAAGTTTGAACATCCGAACATTTTTCTCCGGTAAAAAGGCAGCGGCCGCAGCGATTGTCACTGCGGCCCTGTTTGTTTCTGCCGGACTCCTTCTCACCATCCATCTCACGCACCGCGATACTCTCGTCGTGCGCAACGCGGAGACCGGCGAAGTGTACGCCCGCTATGACTGCCCGGACGGCACGCGGTTCGAAGTCGACTTCACCCATTCGGTGAACAAATCCCCCGTCATCGACGTGTTCGAGGCGGCGGACGGGATCATCCGAGTGGTCGAAGCACGGTACTACACCTTCGGCGCGGGCATGCCGACGGAAGCGGATCAGCCGACGTGGAAATTCTCCTACGCCGACGACGGCGCGATCGTCGTCACGGGGATCACGTACACCTACGACAGCCTGAACTACATCGTCGGAACAGTCTACGACCATTATCTGACCATCCACGGTGAACGCATCAATCTCCGCGAACTCTGCGGCAGAAACACGAAAATCGAAATTTACCAGCAGAACTGACTGCTGTTTCTCCATCCCACCCCACAGGAGCTACCTATGTCCAAGAAAATCACTGACCCCAAAGATACCGAGATGCACTCCATGGCGGATCTTCTCGCCGAAGACGATGCCTTCGACGCGGACGCCCTGCTGGCGGATCTTGACAAAGAGTCCAACATCCGCAGCTACAGCGGCACCGTTTCCAAGTGGATCCTCCGCGGCATCCTCATTGCCCTCATCGGCTTCATCTTCTACTGCATCTACGGCTATATCGAGGAACGTGCGCGCAAGAGCCTCTTCCTCGGCATCATCCTGCTCGCCGGTTATCTTCTCTATCCGGTCTCCAAGAAGCAGGAAGTCCACCTCAAGCACATCCGCTGGCAGGACGCTCTCTGCGCCGTCATCGCGTTCATCCCCTACCTGTACTTCGCTCTGAACGTCAACGTGTTCATTGAAAAGGCGACCAAGATTACCAATCTCGACATGATCATCGCCCTCGTCGGCATTGTCATGCTGTTCGAGCTCTGCCGCCGCGTCACCGGCGTACCGATCATGGTCGTTGCGGGCTGCTTCATCGTCTACATATTCTATCACTGTACGGTTGAACGCGGCTTTGACCTTCTCAAGACCATCCGTACGATCGTGTACCAGCTGTTCTACTCGAACGTTTCCATCATGGGTTCGCCGATCAGCGTCTGCGTCGGCTTCATCGTGCTGTTCATCCTGTTCGGCGCGTTCCTTGAAAAGTCCGGTATCGGTACCTTCTTCATCGACCTCGCCAACTCCATTGCGGGCTTCTCCGCCGGCGGTCCGGCGAAAGTTGCCGTTATCTCCAGCGCACTTGAAGGCATGTATTCCGGCTCCTCCGTCGCAAACACGGTCGGTTCCGGTTCCGTTACCATCCCCGTCATGAAAAAGGCGGGCTACCGTCCCGAATTTGCGGCGGCGGTTGAAGCGGCTGCATCCACGGGCGGTCAGATCATGCCCCCCATCATGGGTGCCGCGGCGTTCCTCATGGCCGAAATGACCGGCTACACCTACGCCACCATCGCGACCGCCGCGATTCTTCCGGCAGTCCTCTACTTTGCCGGTATCTTCCTCATGGTTCACTTTGAGGCAAAGCGCATCGGTCTGAAGGGTCTTCCGAAGGAAAGCATCCCGAACTTCTTCAAGCTGATCGTCCGCAAGGGTTATCTCCTTCTCCCGATCATTACTCTCGTCGGCCTCATGTCCGCCGGTAAGACTGCCTCCCTCTCCGCGTCCATCGCGATCCTCGTCTCCATCGTGGTCAGCTTCTTCGACAAGGAAACCCGCTTCACTCCTATCAAGCTCGTTGAGACCATCGAAACCGGCGCAAGAAACGCCATCGGCGTTACCGTAGCCTGCGGTATGGCGGGTATCGTCATCGGTGTTATCAGCTACACCGGCCTTGCGACCACTCTGTTCAACGTCATCGTTCCGATCGCACGTCAGAACGTCTTCCTTGCACTGTTCCTGACCATGATCGCGTGCATCGTCTGCGGTATGGGGGTTCCCACCACAGCAAACTACATCCTCATGGCAACGATCACTGCACCGATCGTTGTGGAAATGGGTGTTCCCGTTCTCGCAGCGCATATGTTCGTCTTCTTCTTCGGTATCGTTGCGGATATCACACCTCCGGTTGCCCTCGCAGCCTTCGCAGGTTCCGCGATTGCCCATTCGAACCCGATCAAAACCGGTGTTCAGGCGACCAAGCTCGCCATTGCAGCGTTCATCATCCCGTACGTCTTCGCTACCAGCCCGGAAATCCTCTGGATCGATACGGATGCCCTTGAAGTTGTCCGCATCGTTATCACTTCCGTGATCGGTATGGTCGGCATCTCCGCCGGTCTGGAAGGTTATCTCTTTCTTGACGCAAAGATCTGGGAACGTCTGATCTTCATCGCAGCGGGTCTCCTGCTCGTCATCCCGAGCCTGATCACCGACGGCATCGGTATCGCCCTGCTGGTTGTCGGCATTGTTCTCCAGCTCGTGCGCAAACCGAGAAAGAACTCCGCGAAAAAATCCGCATAACATTCTCTTTCCCTGTAAATAAACAAAAACGTAAGCACCGGATCCGGCATCTCTCACGATGCCGGCCGGTGCTTACGCCGTTCTTTCTCTGTGTTATCAGTATATGCCGTGTACCGCAAAAACAGTACACGCTTTTTTTATTTCCCGATCCGGGGGAATTTCCATCATCCGACGTTCAGGACCGCATCGGTTCTTACGGAACCAATGTATACCTCCGCCGCCGGAACAACGGTTCCGCCATGGCCGACATAAACATTGGATCGCCCGACCTCCACCTGCGGACCGTACAGATAAGCGGACAATTCGTGCTTGCTGCGGTTTGAGTACGAACGGATCCGGAACGTCACCGTCTCCGGATCACCGGTGATCGTGTGATAATAGGAATTGGAGCTCAGGGTTCCCCAGTACAGCAATTCCCACGCAGCATTATCGTATCTGCATTCGATCTGGAAACCTTCCGTTGCCGTCGCGACGGAAAGTGTATCCCAGGTGAGGGTGACTGTCCGGTTCTTCCGTACGCCGCTGTAACGAAGATTGACCGGTGCGATCGTATAGACGCTGCTGCCGGAACAGACATACGCCGGACTGTCCATCTCCAGATATAGGACATAGTCGTCGCGTCCCGCCGTTTCCGCGGTGTCCTCCGGATATAGTCCGACTGCGATTCGGTAGAACACAACGTTCTGATCCGTAAGTTCCGCGATGGTATGTTCAAACGCAGTCTGCGATGTCTTTCCGTCCATCACACAGCTCCGTGTATATGCGGGATTGCTCTTCGTCGCCGGCGCAAAGTGGTACCATATACCGATGGTATATGCACGGTATCCTTCCGGAACCCCGTCCACCGTCCACTCGATGCGCGAAGATTGCCCGGTCAGCAGACCCGAATAATCGGATACCGCAAGTTCCGGCGCCGCAACGGTGCCGTCCCCCTTCCACGAAACGGTAAGAGAAGAGGACGATGCCCCTCTGCAGACGATTGCAGCTGCGGAAGAAAGCGTGACGCTCTTTACACCATCCGCTTCTGCGAATACCGCGGATACGGCCCCGGTGAACGGACTGGCTGTGAGAGCTTTCGCCTCTCCGTTGTACGTGACCGTGACATCCAGGGAACCGGTGTATGCCGTCGTAACTGCGCTGTTGTACGGCGCAATCTCCACACGGATGCGTCCCGAAGCACCGGAATAAACCGTCAGACGTACCGTCATTCCGCCGATCGTGAGATCGGATATATTACGGAATAAAATCGCCATGCCATACCTCCGTTATTCCGAGAGGAGGATGAAAATCTCGCCTTCCTCCATTACGTCGGGAAGTGCGGTACCGTAGGCAATGTTGCGTACGACGGAAATCCCGGTCATCTCCGGGGCGGCACGAAGATTGCCGCTCATCGTCCCGCCGTCCCTGCGTACAAGCGCATTACCGGGTATGCCGCCAACCGAACCAGCGTCCTCCGCAAACGGTACCGTCTGCAGCGCGTCAACGGTACAGGTCACGAACCCGCATTTTTCCAAATTGCTGCGGGTATCACGGATCATGCTCTCCGTCAACTCCGCCGAACCGGACGGAATCCTGATCTCCGCTAACACAAGGTCGCAGATCTGTTCGGTTCTGACCGGAACAGAGGACGTGGTCTCTGTCGCCACCAGAGTAAATTCCCCGGAAGCGGTATTCAGACGAAGTACAACCGAATACGAATGGCCGGCGCTGAGAACGAAACTCTGCGCCTCCTGCATCCACGCCATATATCCGCGGATCCATGCAATCCCGGGCGCCGCCGTCACGGTCAGACCGCCGGCAGGCACAACTTTGAACCCGTTCTGCGCGTAGTCACCGGCCGCAAGAATACCGTCGGAATAAAAAGAGGAGATCATCTTCGCAAAAAACGAGGAATCGACCGCCTTGTCCCCGCGCGGAAATCCGTTCACCGTATCCACAACAGTCGTTGAATCAAACATCCCGCCGAACACGGGAAGAATAATATCTGCCATAAGTTCTCCTTATAAAATGAAATTTTCCGGGGGAAACCTTTTTAAGGAAAAGGTTTCCCCCGAACCCCTTTCCAAAACCTTTCCGGGCAGTCATTCTCCCGTCTAATACCGTCTTCCGCCGATCAGACGGCGTACCTGACGGAGTTCCTCACCGAACGAAGGGTACAGGGTGCGCGTACCGTTTTCTGTCACGTCGTCCACCGCCGTCAGGCGCATACCGAACGTTAGTCCGAGTGCATGATCCGCAACGTCGCAGATGTCGCCGAGCGCGTAGTCCACTCCGTATTTCGGGGAAACCCCAGCATCCGTTTCGGCAGCAATGTGGAACACTTCAGTATAATTTGCGAGGATTTCCTCACCGCGCATCTGCAGAGCGCCCGTATAGGAAGCCGTATCCGCAAAATCGGCAGGCTTTACGTCCGACACCAACTTGTACATCTCACGTTTCGGTCCGCCTCCGCTTCCGTCCACCGTGACCGTCGTGCCGTCCGAACCTTCGACGTACACAACATTCTTCTGTCCGGATGTATCACGTTCAAAACGGATGGAGGAAATGTTCCCGAAGGATGTGGAGAACACCGCCTGCCATGTGTTGTAATGGTCCGTCAGCGAATCGCCGACGCCGGAACTGCGGTCAAGTCCCCGTACGATGCGGAACACCGGCACGTTCCGGTCGGGATCCAGTTCAATCCGGTACGACGCTCCGAACGGACGCAGAACAGAGTACAGCCATTCCGAAAGCGTGTCCCACTCGTACGTCAGACTGACCGCGTCGTCAATGAACACGCTGTCCCCGAGAACAACTCCGCAGTCACGGAGATTGTCCGAAACCGCCGCGCAGACCGCTTCGGTCAACGTACCGGTATAACAGCCCTTTCCCGCAAGAATGCGGTCATCCAGCAGGGATTCGAGCAGGCTGCCGCCCATCTCACATCCGCCGCTCTCCTCCTCATCGTCCGTGATCACATACGCGATCCGTCCGCATTTGATCCGCCCGTTTTCCACTCCGGTACGGACATAGACGGCGTCGTACACGGACGGCAGAAGTTCCTTCGGAAAATGCAGGGTAAATGAGCCGTTTTCAAAATACCGTTCCGACCACACGACCGACGAACACACGTCGACCGCACCGGTGACCGGTTCAAACTGCGCATCAAGAAAATACAAATCCATTTCCAACCTCCGTCAGATGCCGAAGTAGAGCGGCACGTATTCCAGTCTCGCACGGATGTACTCGGCTCCGTCGTCACAGAGAACGGTCACAATATTTTCCCCCGCCGGCAGGCTGAAGAACGTGCTGCGGCGGTCGAAGTAAAAGTACCTCTCGCCGTTGAGGTAAATGTTCTTCCGGCGGTCGCGCGTGTCGATCACGAGCGTATCTCCGTCAGACAGCGTCACCGGACACAGGACAAATTCCTCTCCGCACGAAATCCCCGGATTCACAATGTCGCCGCCGTCCGCCGTAATTTCCGCAACAATCCCGCACTCTGCATCCCCTTCGTTGATGAGCCGTGTGGTGTCCGTCGTACGCATAATACCTGTTGTCATGCCCGCCCCCGCAAAGAACGACATCGGTGCCGTCAGAAGCGGGACCGGATCGCGGAACACGATTTCCTCCGGTTCCGCCGCACGGAAAAAGACATCCGGTGCGATAAATTCCAGCGAGACCTCCGGACGGTCGTGCATGGTCTCGCGCTCAAACAGTGCCTCGCCGCAGGGAATAACGGAAATTTTCCGATGCACGCCGTAAATCTCCGCATCGATCTCGCAGGTCTGCACCGGATTCATCATCGTCACAATGCGGCGGCGGATCTCCTCGGTTTCGTCCGGACCGGCGTCAATCTCGAACACCAGACCGAGTTCCCTCTCCGCAAAGCGTCTCCGCTCCGGATAACCGCCGTGGCGGGACGCATACGAACGGACAGAAACGTCCAGTCCGGTACAGTCAAACCCGATCAGACCGCCGGCAAGCAGACGGCAAGGCGCGTCGGGGGAAAGTTCCAGGGTATGTCCTCCGGACGTCAGCCGGATCTTATAGTATTTCTCCATATCAGATTCTGAAAACTGCCTCACTTTCCCTCCGGATGCGGCGCGCCGTCTTGTACGGCGACGCGTCGCTGTCGCGCAGATAAATGTTCTGGGTCACACTCCGTCCCCCGGCGGATGTCCCCTCCGTCCTGCGCATACGGTCCGTGTTTCGTCCGACGTTCTCCATCGCGCCCCGCACAAAGCCCGAGCCGGACAGGATCCCTTCCGCAATCCCGCGCGAGATCATCACGCCGACTTCGTCGCGCATCAGCGCGGACGGGGAACGGATCGCGTAATATGCCTTCACGGCCTCCTCCGCCTCGCTCGCCACTTCGCGGATCGCTGCGACGACCTCCGCTCCCGCCGCGTAAATCCCCTCTGCGATCCCAGTCATCATGTTTGTCCCGATGGACACCCATGAGCCGTCGTCAAACGACGCAGCCGCCGAACGTGCGGTCGACTGAGCCGCCGAAACGACAGAACCTCCGCCGGAGGTAATCCCGCCGGCCAGTGCCGCTGCCGCCTGCAGACCGGCTTCCGCCCAGCCGCCGTTTACGAACGCCCCCGTGGATGTCTGCGCAAGTGCCAGCATCGACTGTTCCACCCCCGCAGACGCCGACGTGATGCCGGATGCCAGATTCGCGATCGCCGCAACAAGGGAGGCGTCAATGGTCGTGCCGGAAAACGCGCTCGCCAGCGACTGGTTGATCCCCGCCGCCAGACCGCTGATCTGTCCCTGCACCGCCGCAGCGGACGCCGAAAACGCCGCCGTATCCAGTACAACGCCGATCGTTACCGATCCATCAGCCATAGTTTTTCTCCTTTTCTCTGTCTTCTTTTCGGATTCTCACATTTGCCTTGGCACGACGGACCCGACGGCGCAGATCGTCGTTTTCGATCCTCGCCGTGTCCGTCATGCGGAGGTTTACGACCCGCATAAATTCCGTCTCCCGCGGCAGATTCCTCAGGAGCGCCATGAACGTCCAGAAATGCAGCTTCACCAACGGATCGCACAGGTCGATCCCGTAGACCTGCCGGAACGCCGCGCAAATGCGCTCGTCGTCGGCCGTGAAATCGAACACCGGCTCCTGACGTCCCCCGCCGGAACCCTCTCCTAAGCCATGCGTTCTTCCGCAGGACGCAAACCACGTGATGCCGCGCACCAGTTCCCGGTACACGTCCACGGTCTTCTCCATCGTCACACCCCGCAGACTCCGCATGTGCTTCAAGGGATTCTCTCCCGGAAAAATCAGCTTCACCGCACACTCCACCTTCACGCCCACATCTACAAGGTCTTCCGCGAACAGTTCGACCGCAAGGATCCACCGTCTGTGATCCGTGTAGATCGGATACCGCCTTCCGCAGACGGAAATGCTGTCGGGAAGCCGGTCGGTCAGAAGATTATGCGCCATATGCCCCGGCCTGTTCCAGATCCGCCGCACGGCTCATGTACTTTTCCTCCACCGCCGCGACCTTTTCGCGGAATGCGCCGACCTGTGTGTTGACGAACAGAATAAATTCCATGTACGCCGTGGTATGCGCATCTGCGCTGTATGCCGTACCGCAGATCGTCTCGCCCACACCCTCGCCGAGCACGGTATCGAAGAAGCGGCGGATGATCTGACACTGCTCGCGGAGCGTGTCGCTTGCGCTGACAGCTTCGCCGCCAAGCATGCCGATATCCCCGCGCAGCGCGTTCAAAGCCTCGCACATGCGTGCCATACTCTCACTTTCGCTGATGTCAAACGGATATTCTGTCCCGTTCCAGTTCCATGTATGTTCCATTGGTTCGCAAACCTCCTTTCTGTGTTTCACTTAGTCCGCAGTAAACACGCCGCTCGCCGCCACGTATTTGCCGGGAATGATATCGCCGACCGCCTTCATCGTGCCGGTGTAGCAGAGCGCATCCGTACCCTCTCCGCATTCGTCGGGAATGACGGAATAGCGTCTGCGGATCGCGCGGTACGCGCCGCCCGTGCCGGACTCATCGAACATGTCGACCGTGAGAACGTCCACCTGCGCACGGTCGCCGCACATTTCACGGTCGGTGATCTCGCGCAGGACTTCGATCACGGCGTTGCCGCGGTAAACTTCAAATTCGTAGTCAATAACCGGCGCATAGCCGGTCACGTCGGTACGCTTGGTCGCCTCGTGGATGTAGCGTCTGCCGTAGCTCACAGCGTTCTTCGACTCCATGAACTCGGTGAACCCTTCCCCGATCGGACTCCACACCGGACTTTCCTCTGTACCGGTGTTCAGATAATGCTTTCTCTCCGCTCTGTTGACGATTGCCATTAGAACTCCCTTTCTTATTTCTTGATATAAAATTCCAGTAAATATCCCGCACGGAACTCTTCCGTCCCGTCGTCGTAGATGGCAGATTTCGCGTACGCCCCGCCGAACGGCTTGCCCGAGGACGGCAGAACACGCCATCCTTCCACCGCCATCGGCGTATCGTGGATGTACTCCGCCAGTGACGCATAAAACGCCGCCGCGTCGAGCTTGTCCGCCACATTGTCCGCGCATTTTTCCTTCCGGATGCGCACATCAAACGGGATCCCCGCGAGGTACGAGCCGTCCACATACGTACGGTACACGTTCTGACCGCCGGTCAGCGACACACAGGCCGCCCCGTCGCGCCACGTTTCGGGCAGAAAGACCGTCCCGCAGCCGTCCAGGTAATCGCAGAGGATCTTCTCCATCACGTAAAGTTCGTTTTCCATCGTTTATCCTCTCCTTCCCGCACGATCATCCGTCAGCGCCGACGCAGCCGCTGCGATCCATTTCGCAAGATCAGCCGCTTTCGCCGCCTCAAACCAGCGCGCGCACGCCTGCGGATGTACCTTTTTCGAAAACGGCCGTTCCGCATAATAGCACAGTGCCGCGTGCGGCGCGGTGTAGATGACCATGCCGTCCGCCCCCGAACCCGCCGGTACAGCGGAGCGGCACAGTTCCCCCGTGCGGTACGGGACGAACGGTTCGCATGAGGCGATCACCGCCTCCTGCACCTGCCGTGACGCGGACGGGATACGCGCCGTCAGCGCATTTCCGATCCCATCCGCCGAAATTGTCACTTTCACCATCCGTCTGCACCTCACTTCAGCCGGATGCGGACATGCGCGAGCGTACTTCCGGTAAAATATCCCGCCTCCGCCACACGCATGGACACTTCCGCGTCCGTCCCGGCGTGAAGGAGGCACCGGTCCCCCTTCGCCAGTCGCGGAAACTCCACGGTTCCGCCGTTTTCCGTACGGCAGACGCTTGCATCTTCCAGAAAATACAGCACCGCGCCGTCGTCCTCCACAGCTTCCGCATCCGCCGCAAATGTCTCACGTACCAGCACGTTTTCGAGCACATACCGATCGTACACCGGAACCGCCGCCGCCGGATCGGGACGGTATTTCAGGAGCACCGCGGAATCCTTCGCAAACAGCCCCATATACACCTCACACCCATCTCGTCAGGCATCCGCACACTTCAAGAATCAAAACCGCCTGCGGCGATACGGAAACGCCCTTCACGAAAATTTCTCCCGCGTCCTCCGTCTCGTAGGTCACGGAACGGTCGCCGAGGGACTCACTCCGAACTCTCATGCGGCCCGGATCCTCAAGGGTATGGTCGACCTGCAGACAAACCGCACGACGGAACGCATCCGCCCGGCTGCCGCAAAAACCGTCCGGATCCGCCGGATAAAGGAGAGCACGGATGACCGTGTCTGCTGCGCCGACGGCAGAATCGAACGAAGCTTCGTCCGCATGTCCGCCGCAGACGTCACGGTAAAATTCGTAAGTCGTCATTGACTTCTCCCCCGTCCGCATCGGATCAGCCGAGATAACGTACCGCCAGTTCCGGATAAAGGGTCTGGAAGGTGTACAGCACATCCATGGACAGGATCTCACGCTTGTAGCGGATGTCGTAGCCGCGGACGACGCGCAGGGAAATGCCGTTGTAGCTGGTCACGTAGGATTCGACACCGGCGGGCGTCTGAAGCGGACGGGAGATGAACGCAAATGCATTCGGGTGGAACACCAGGTTTGCGGAATGCGCCGGAACAAGTTCGGCAGCCGCATCCTTGTCCGCGGTCAGCTTCGGATAAATCTGCACGGTCACGGAAGAACCGGACACCGCCGCGTCCGCCTTCACGACGTAGGTTTTGCCGCCGATCTTCAGGATGTCGCCGTGCTGAAGAGTACCGGATGCGGACGCGGTGAAGGTCACTTCCTCCGCGTCGGTCACGGCATTCGCGAGAGTCAGAGTACCGGTGTATGCCGGAGCATGATCCGCGACCGCCTGGGACATGTAATTGTCAATGCCGAACACACGGCCGATCGCGCCGGTACGGAGAGCGTTCGTGGAGCCGCACTTTTCCGCGTTCACAATGGCGGGAACCTGCTTGAGCTTGGATGTCGCAAGCGGACTCCATACCGCGCATCGGCCGCCAAAGGGGACCTTGTTCATGTCGAGCATGTACGAAGCCTGAGCGATGTCGTCGAGACCGTCCGGAACGGTGCCCGCTTCGCCAGCAATGTAGGGAACGTCGCGGTAAAGTGCGAGACCTTCCGCGTTGATCTTTTCGGCGAGCGCCGCCGCAGCCGGTTCGATAAACTGGCGGGTCACGGAATCGAAATCGCACGCCGCTTCGATCGCACCGAGCTGAAGGTCAACGGTCGCGATGTGGTCGAGCTTGACGTCGATGGTGTCGTTGTCAAGATTCTGCGCGGAGATACCGGCGGAAGCGTCAAAGTCGTTTGCTTCCAGACGGACGGGACAGCGCACGGAAACGACGTCGCCCTTCTTCGCGGCATTGCCCGGAATGGTTTCCTTGTAGACCAGATTCGGGAATACAAGGTTGTCGATCAGACGCGGAAGAGCCTCACGCGCGATCTGCTTTACGGTAAAATCAAGTTTAGCCATAGTATTAATCCTTTCTTTTCCGGGGAAAACTTTTTTGAAAAAAAGTTTTTCCCGAACCCTTTTCAAAAAACTTTAAACAAATGAATTTGCAGAATTTCTGCATGGTTTACTGCTTCATGCGGCTGGCATAATAGTCCGCGTCGCTCAGGAGGTCGGGATTCACGCTCTCCCTGCCGTGCGGTGCGCCGGTGCTGACCGTCATCGCGGGAACCGTTACGGTTTCCTTCACGGGGACGGGTGCCGGTTCCTTTTCCGCGAACAGATAGGGATCGCTTTCCCTCAGTTTTCCGATCTGCTCGGCGATCCCGTGTACGCCGCTGTCGTCCACGGTCACGCTGCCCATGTCGATCACACGCATGAGCAGACCGCTGTTTTTCGCGCCGGCACGCATTGCCTCACGTTCCACGGCACCGGTCACCCGCAGACGGTTCATCTCCGCCGTGTGTGCCTTACGCATCTCCGCAACATCGCCGAACTCGCCGCCCGCCTCCGCCGCCTTTTTCACAAATTCTTCGTACGACAGCTTTTCGCTGCCGAAAATGTCCGAAATTCTGGGCATCTTACACCTCAACCCACTTTCTTCTGTACTCTTCGACCGTCAGGATCCCCGCTTTCACTTCGTCGAGGTCACGCAAACGCTGACTTTCGGTATCCGTGAAGTACGAGTCGTCGAACGTCACCGTGATCTCTGCAGAAGCGTCGACCGGCAGCCGATACACTTCCGCCGCGCACCACAGCAGCGCACGCACCGCGCCGCGGAGAAATGCGTCCACGTTTTTCTGATGCTTCACAGCGTTCTGCATCATGTCCTGCCGTTCCCCCATATATTGTGTCGCGGTCAGTTTTGCACGCCCCTCCATCCCGCCGAACGTGTAGTGATGCGCGCCGAGTCCGCAGCGGAAAGACAGATAGTCGAGCTGGCTCTGTACCGCCTCTGCATTGTCCGCTGCACGCAGTTCGGGATTGTGTTCCGTAATCATCGGATGATCTGCGATGTCCGTGTCGCCGATGGTCACGAACAGCTGCTGCGCCACGTCGTCGGGCGTGTACACATTCCCGTTCTCGTCACGCCGGACGAGGGACTGATTGATGAACACCTTTTTCCCGCCCAGTTTGATGTCACGGCAGAAATTGTTGAACGCCAGATCCACACCGCGCAGGCAGTCGAGCGCATCTGCGAACACCGACATGCCCATGCCGGACCCTTCGTCGATGTGGTTCACGATGTTCGGCGTAAGAATTGCGAAAAACGGTACCGGCGAACGTGTTTTGATAACGTTCGCGTACTTTCCGCCGTCCCTTTCCTTCAGCACACCGTCCTCGCGGTCAAAGAACGCGTTGCGGATACAGTATCCGCCGTCCTCGAATGTGTGCGTTTCCAGATAGACATACTCCCGTCCGCGTTCGACACCTTCGGATACGAACGCCGCCTCGGTGATCCTGCCGTTCTGCACGGACAGCGGGACAATGTGCGCCGCATCCACGAATTCAAACGTCAGACGCGTTCCTTCGTCTGCAGACAGCACACTGTCCTTCACCGGACAATCGGCGATGCGCAGGATCGCCGCACCCGTCCCGACGGCAAACGCCTTTTCCACAAGACGGTTCGCCTGCCGCAGGAATCCGCTTTCCGCGAAGACCTTCTTCACGAACGCATCCCCCGCCTCATCCGCAACGGACAGCACCGTGCGATCGTTCAGCAGCACCGCCGCCCAGTCCTCGCAGATCTTCTTCGCCATGTTCATGCGGAACATCTCGCGGCGCACCGGACGTCCCATGGCATTGTTTTCGAGATACTCGTGGAACGCCCGGTTCTTCCCGCGCCACCACATTTCCCATTCCCGGACGTATGCGTACATCACGGATTCCGCCGCAAGCCCGCGCTCTCCGAGAAATTCCAGAATCTCATTGTCGATCATTCCATACCTTCTCCTTCATGAATTGGTCCGATTCATGTACCGCTCGATCGAATATTCCATCGCATCGAGGATGTCGATATCGGACGTAAAATCGTCGAGCCGCTTGTCCTCCGCCGAATCCGGATCCCATACCGCTCCGCATAGGCCGTCCCGCAGCCTTGTGCATTCCCGCATGATGCGGAATTTTCCTTCCGCCATGAGGTGATTCACGAACGCGATCCGGTCGCAGATCCGGCGTTTTGCCGCATCCTGTACCTTCGCCGTCTCTCCGGACGCTGCCAGATACCGGCGCAGTCCGTTGATAAGGTACTGTGCCTCATTGTCCGCAAAAATGTACTTGATGTACACCCCGGGATAGTCCCGCCGCAGTCCTTGCAGAAACCGCAGGCACTCGCGGTTGATTCGCTCGGCATCGATCTCTCCCTTTCCGCCGGCGACCGCATGGTCGCGCAGCACAACGATCCGTCCTCCGTCCAGAAACGCACTTGCCGCAAATGTGGTTTTCGACCGGTTTCCGCCAAAGTCGATTCCGACGTTCACGAACCGGATGTCCCTCACATCCACGGAATCCGTGAGAAATTCCCCCGGAGCGTCCGCGAATTTCCGGTAAATCAGCCCTTCCGCCGCGCACCGCTCTCCGAGAATGTCCCTCCGGTACCATACCGACGATTTATCATACTGTGCGACGATTTCGCCGAGCCTCTCCTCTGTGATAACCGGATTGTCGAAGATGGTGAAGTGCGCGTAGTTGTAGAAATCCTCCCGCACTTCCCCCGACCGCCGCATTTCCTCATATTTGTTGAGGTAATCGCGGTAGATGGGCGCGTTCGGCGTACAGGGGTTAAGGTCCCAGAAAATCCGCCGGTCGCGTGCGGCAAGCTGGCGGTTGAACGCCTCCTGAATGATCGTGTCCGCGTGGAGATTGATCTCCGTCGCGATCCACATGCCGTAGGAATTCCCACGGATCTTCTTGTACGAATCGGAATTTTTTCCGCCCGCAAAGATAATCACGCGCTCACCCCGTTTCGTCTGTACGCACAACGCCTCGTTGTCACGGTATCTCGTCCACTTTGACCGTCCCCGGAAGATGTGTTCGAGACCGAGACCGTTGCAGTCCCCGATGTTGAGCTTGGCGTTCCCGATGGTCGAGCCGGTCGCGAGATGGAACCGGTCCGGTGAATCTTCAAGCAGAGCCGCAAACACGAACACGTTGTCGACCGTTTTCCCCGCGCGTACCGCGCCTTCCGCCACATTGACCGTTGCACGATAGGCACGCCGCATGTACTCACAGTGCTTTCCGCCGAACACATATCCGTCCCCGCGCACTGTCATGACGTTCCCTCCGCGGGATCGCCGAAAATGCTTTCCCGCAGTCCCGCAAGCTCTGCCGCTGTCGGACGTTCACAGCCGCGTCCCGCCGTCTTCTTTGTCAGAAGATCAAAGTACAGCCGGATCGCCGGAACGCTTCCGCCGTGAATCAGCCCCAGCAGATCCTTCCAGACATACGGCGCATCCGCCTCCGCGAACCCGCGTGCCAGCGACGCCGCGTAATCCGTGAACTGTCCGCCGCACACCCACCCGGTGAATTCTGCCTCGCCGACCCCGAACTGTTCCAGTACCTCGTCGAGCGTCTTCTCTCCGCGCACCATCGCATACGCCACACCGCGCTGCTTCGGATCGGGGCCGCCGCCGTTTTCCGTCACTTCCGTTTCATCCATATACCCGTTTCTCCTTTCCGCCGTCCCCCGAAGTGCCGCATCATCGTGCGCTTTTTGGCGAACGAACTTTCGTTGTGACTATATTATACCACCGCGATTCCGTTTTGTCGTCCCGACTTTTTCCCACATTTTTCCCACGTTCGTTCACAATTGAAAACGGGCATAAAAACACAGAAAACAGCCGTTTCACGGGGTAAAATCCCCACAAAACGGCTGTTTTGGTTCAAACTCGATTTTTGATTCTCTTAATTATTTACAATTTCGAAACATTTATTTGTTCGTATTTTTCCGGGTCACTCAGTCACGTTTCCGGACGACCTCGACCTTCAGGATATTGGTATTGCCGGGAGTATCCACGGGAATACCGGCAGCAATAACAACGGTATCGCCTTCGGCGACGATATCGTCCTGCTTTGCGCAGTCGATGGCATGGAGGAAGAGATTATCCAGCGAATTCTGTACCCGAGCGAGAACGGGATAAACGCCCCACGAAAGCGCGAGCTGATTGAGCGTCTTGACACGCGGCGTTGCGGCGACGATCGGCTGAACGGGACGGAACTTTGACATCCGGCGTGCGCTCTTGCCGGTCGTGGTAAGCGTGATGATCGCCTTCGCCTTGATATCGTTCGCCGTGGTGCAGGCGGCGTCGCAGAGCGCGTTGGTGATATCGGTATAGTCGATCTCATAGCTCATCGAGCCGTAGGCATCCATCTCAAACGCGTCCTTTTCGGCCTGTTCGGCGATTTTCGCCATCGCGCGAACGGCGCGCAGCGGGTAACGTCCGACGGCGGTCTCGCCGGAGAGCATGATCGCGCTGGTACCGTCGAAGACAGCATTGGCGACGTCGGAGATCTCCGCACGGGTCGGAGTGGGATTTTCGATCATGGATTCGAGCATCTGGGTCGCGGTGATGACCATCTTGCCCGCCTGATAGCACTTTTTGATGAAGCGTTTCTGGAGTCCCGGCAGGCGTTCGAAGTCGACCTCAACGCCCATATCGCCGCGCGCGACCATGATGCCGTCGGAATATTTGAGGATCTCGTCAAAGTTTTCGACGCCCTCGTGGTTTTCGATTTTGGAGATAATACGGATATCGTGACCGTTGTTGTAGTCGAGGAACTTGCGCATTCCGCGCACATCCTCGGCGCGGCGAACGAACGAAGCCGCCACAAAGTCGATGTCCTGTTCGATACCGAACAGGAGGTCGCCCTTATCCTTCTCGGAAAGGTGCGGCATATCGAGGGGAACGTTCGGCACATTGACGCCCTTGCCGTTTTTGATTTCCCCGCCCGCGATGACCTCGCAGACAATCGCCGTTTCCGTCACCTCACGGACATTGAGTTCAATGATCCCGTCGTTGAGCAGGATCGCGTACCCCGGTTCCACCTGACGCGGCAGATCCTTGTACGTAATGTAGCAGTGCGAACTGTCGCCCAGTTCCTCCGGATTGTCGGTCGTGAGCGTAAACCACGCTCCGTTCTCCAGAAACGCCGAACCGTTCTCAAATTTTCCGAGCCGGATCTCCGGTCCCTTGGTATCAAGCAGAATCGCCAGCGGTACCGCAAGCCGTTCTCTGACCTCCTTGATCCGCTCGATCACCTCTGCATGCTCCTCATGTGTCCCGTGCGAAAAATTCAGTCTCGCCACATTCATCCCCGCACGCACCATCTTCTCGATCATCTCCGCCGAGTTCGATGCCGGTCCGAGTGTACATACAATTTTTGTCTTCAACATGGCATTTTATTCCTTCCGTTTTTGTTCTTTCCATCATTATATCACATATATCGTGAAAATGCTACAGGGATTTCGTAAGTGCGTTAATTTTCGTTCGGCGGAAACAGAAGTCAGGGGGCAGGCTGTACTAAAATAAAAGCCCCCTGTTAAAGAGGTTGAGAGGAGCGTCTGAGAGGAACCTTTCCGCCGAAAAGGTTCCTCTCAGGAAACTCCATCCCCTGCCCCCACCCGTCAATGTTTACATTTTATACTTGACAGCATAAACAAATTCTTTTATACTATAATATTATACATCAAAAAAAGAAGAATCCCGAAAGGATCAGTCATGAAAAATATCCTCCTTAAAATAGCACTTGTCATCGTTCTGCTGATGTTCGCAGCTGCGCTTGCATCCTGCGGAAACAGCAATGATCCGTATGCACCGCCGACCGGAATGATCAGCGCGACCGATGAGAAGGCGGACTTCTGCCTGTACGTGCCCGACGAATGGCAGATCGACTACAGCACCGCCGCTGCAGGTGCATACTTCAGTGCGTCCGACCCGTCCAGCGTGTCCGTAATGGCGTGGGATCTTGAATATACCGACACCACCATCGACGACTGGTGGGCAACCAACGTCGACGAAGTAAACGTCGTATTCGACAACTTCACGCTCGAATCGGAAGAAAACATCACCCTCAGCGAAGTTTACGGCAAGAAGTACACCTATACCGCAAGCCTCGGCAACTTCAATTATAAGATCATGCAGGCCGCATGCATCAAGGGATCCAGCGTTTACCTCTTCACGTATACCTCCATCCCCGAAAACTACGACCTCCATACCGAAGAAGTTGCCCAGATGCTCCAGCACTTCATCATCAAATAACCGAAAAGCGAACATCATCATGCATTATCTCGATAATTCCGCCACCACGCAGCCGTGCGAAGCCGCCGTCCGTGCCGTCACCGAAGCGCTCGCCAACTGGGGAAATCCCTCCTCCGTCCATCACCTCGGCAAAACCGCCGCAGACGCTCTCGCCGCATACCGCCGCACCGTCGCCAAGACCCTCGGCCTGCCCCGTTTCTCGCCGGACAAGCTCCTCTTTACCTCCTGCGGCACCGAATCCAACAACATCGCCATGCTCGGCTGTGCCGCCGCCAAAAAGCGTACCCCGAACGCCGACGGCATCCTCGGTACGATCATCATCTCCGCCGGCGAACACCCCTCCATTGACAATCCCGCCAAACGCCTTGCGGATTCCGGCTATGCCCTCGTCCGCGTCCCCACGACCGGCGGTGTGCTCGACCTCGATGCCCTCAAAACCGCCCTTGAAACCGCTAAATCCAATGCAGCTCCCGTCGTTTTCGCCGGCTTCATGCTCGTTAACAACGAAACCGGCGCGGTCTACGATGTAAAGGCGGCCTCCTCCCTCGTGAAACGGTATTTTCCCGACGCCGTCGTCCACTGCGACGCCGTGCAGGGCTATCTCAAACTCCGCTTCACGCCGACCACCCTCGGTGCGGATACTCTCTCCGTCAGCGCACATAAGATCCATGCCCCCCGCGGTGCTGCCGCACTGTACATCTCCGGTGAGGTCATCAAGCGCAAGAACATCGTCCCCGTCATGCCCGGCGGCGGACAGGAGGACGGCTTCCGCAGCGGAACCGAAAACCTTGTCTCCATCGCGGCTTTTGCCGCAGCTGCCGAATCCGGTTACACTGACGGCGAACAAAACCGCAAAACCGTCGCCGAACTCCGTGCTTACCTCAACGAACGCCTCGCGGAACTCGCCGAATACGGCGTGACCCAGAACATCCCCAAGGGACGCCAGCTCGCGGGCATCGCCAGCATCGTCGTCCCCGGCGTCCGCAGCGAAACCATGCTCAACCACCTCTCCGCACGGGAAGTCTACGTCTCCGCCGGCTCCGCCTGCTCGGCACATTCGAAGAAAAAGAGCGATGCCCTCACCGCGTTCGGCGCGGAAGACGACCGCATCGACTCCACCCTCCGCGTCAGCCTGTCCCATACCAATACGAAAGACGACATCGACGCCCTCATCGACGGTCTCCGCTCCGGAATCGCCGATCTTCAGAAAAAATAACATTACCAAGGAGGACTTGCCATGCAGTTTACCATGTATTCCCGTTTTAATCCCACGCTCTCAAAACTGGGCGCAGATGCCACGGCGGATTATGCCGCAAACCTCGGCTTTTCCTCCGTGGAAGTTCTTGAAACCACCTCTCCCGGACATCCGTCCGTCATCCCCGACCGCGAAACGGCAAAGAATATCCGCAGAATTTTCAGCGAACATGGGCTGACCGTCGCGTGCTATTCCGTCGGAACCTGCATCTACCGCAGTCCCGAAGCGGAGGAATCCCTGAAATACCAGGCGGAAATCGCCTCCGAACTCGGCTCGCCGTTCCTACACCATACCCTCGTCCCATGGCTGAAACTGCCCGAAAACGCCCCAACCTTCGACGAAGCCCTCGAAAACGTCGCGGACGCCGCCGCACGGATCGCAGAATACGCCGCACCGCTCGGTGTCACCTGCCTGTATGAGGATCAGGGTCTTTACGCCAACGGCGTCGACGGATTCGGCCGCTTTTACCGTGAGATCAAAAAACGTACGAACAACGTCGGCGTCTGCGGCGACGTCGGAAACGTCCTCTTCGTCGACGAAAGCCCTGTCCCCTTCTTCCGCGAATTCATCGGCGAGATCCGCCACGTCCACATCAAGGATTATCTCTACAAAACCGACACCGCCGTCTCTCCGGGCATGTACTGGCTCGGGACCGGACACGGCAACTGGGTACGTGATACCATGATCGGTCACGGCGACCTCGACATTGCAGGCTGCATGAAAATTCTCAAAGACGCAGGCTACACCGGTGCTCTCGCATTCGAAAACGAACACCCCGAACCGTACGAAGCGGGCGTAAAACAGGGCATGGAATACCTGAAACGATTCCTGTAACTCCGAAAGAAAGAAGACACATCATGAAATATCTCCACTACATCTGGGACTTTGACGGCACTCTGTTCGATTCCTATCCGCATGTCCTCGCTTCCCTTGAAAAAGTTCTCGCCGAAGAAAACATCTCCTGTGACCATACCGAACTCTGGCGCCGCCTTCTCGTCAATTACGGCGAAGGACGAAAATACGCCGGAATCTCCACGGAAACCTACCGCCGCTTTGTCGATTATCAGTACATCATGGACGAAAACGAGATCGAACCGAAGGTCGTTCCGTTCGAAGGAATGCGTGAACTCCTCTCCGACATCGTGAAAAACGGCGGAAAAAACTACCTCTATACCCACCGCAACAACACCGGTCTCGCCTTCCTCGACCGCTTCGGTATGACCGAATTTTTTGCGGACTTCGTCACCTCCGAAGAACATTTCCCCGCAAAACCCGCACCGAATGCCGTTCTTGCCATCATGGAACGCAATCACCTCGATCCAAAGGACTGCATCATGGTCGGTGACCGTCTCATCGACGGCATGTCCGGCATCAACGCCGGCATCGCAGGCGCACTCATCACTGCCGCAACGGACAATACCAAAACGCCGGACAACGACTACGACGCAGTCGCGCTGGAGACGGAGCTCGTCCCCGCCGTGGCGTATGTCACCCGAGAAACCATGACCCATGTTGTGCGCGATCTCGCAGAATTCCGCACCGAAATGGGCATCGAAGGATAACATTGGGCAATATGCCCTTGTCCTTCTCATAAGCGATTCCAAAAATTGTTGGCCGGAACAGCAAAATAGGGTTGAAATTCCGACCGGTTTGTGATATACTATTAGCAAAGATCATAAGTAATGGAGAGTGGGCAAGAAAAAAAGTCCACTCTCTTGATTTATACGCGTGAATCCGCGCGGAATGCGCGTTCACCGACAGGATTGAGGTACTATGAAACAGAAAAAGAACGTCGCGGATACCGTCCGTGACATCGCAGAGCCGCTGGCGGAATCCTTCGGCTATGTTCTCTGGGACGTGGAATACGTCAGAGAAGGCGCGGACATGATCCTGCGCATCACCATCGACTCCGACAAAGAAGGCGGCATCGACATCAACGACTGCGAAAAGATGCACCGTGCGATCGACCCGCT
>JAFQFS010000095.1 GCA_017398585.1 Clostridia bacterium | reverse complement strand
TTGGGGAAACCTTTTTTGAAAAAAGGTTTCCCCAAACCCCATCCAAAAAACTTTATACTATATGGATTGACACAGTGAGTGCAGAGCGTTCGAATCTGTGATTCTGTGAACTGACAGAAGGCGCAGGGATTCCGGAGCTGTCCACTGACCATTCCGTATAAAAGTTTTTGAAGATGGGGTTTGGGGAAGAAACTTTTTTCAAAAAGTTTCTTCCCCGAGAATCCTATCATGACAAAACATGAAATTCTGAAACAATATTTCGGGCATGACGAATTCCGCGCCGGGCAGGAAGAACTGATTGACGCGATCCTCGCCGGACGGGACGTCCTCGGCATCATGCCGACGGGCGGCGGAAAATCCATGTGCTATCAGGTGCCCGGCATGCTGATGGACGGCGTCACGCTTGTCATCTCGCCGCTGATCTCGCTGATGAAGGATCAGGTGATGGCGCTCAAGAACGCGGGTGTCGGTGCGGCGTATGTCAACAGCACGCTGACGATCGAACAGCTCCGGCTTGTCTACCGCCGTATCCGCGAAGGGGCGTACAAGATTATCTACGCCGCGCCGGAACGTCTGCTTGCCGAAGGCTTCGTGGCGGTCATGCAGGAGGTGAAGATTTCCCTGCTTGCCGTTGACGAGGCGCACTGCATTTCCCAGTGGGGGCAGGATTTCCGCCCGAGCTACCTCCGGATCACGGAATTTCTCGACGTTCTGCCGTACCGGCCGGTCGTCGCGGCGTACACGGCTACGGCAACGGAGTTCGTGCGGGAGGATATCGTCCGCATTCTGGGACTGCGCAGTCCGTTTACAATGATCACGGGATTTGACCGCCCGAATCTCAGCTTTGACGTACAGAAGCCGAAGGACAAAACGGCGGCGCTGGTGAAGTTCATCCGTTCCCGGACCGACAAAAGCGGGATCGTCTACTGTGCGACCCGTGCCGCTGTTGACAAGCTGTACGAGGAGTTGACGAAGCGCGGTGTTTCCGCTGCGAAGTACCACGCCGGAATGGAGGACGCGGAGCGTGCGGAACAACAGGAGGACTTCAGCTACGACCGGAAGACGGTCATGATCGCAACGAACGCGTTCGGGATGGGCATTGACAAGTCGAACATCAGCTGGGTCGTGCATTACAACATGCCGAAGAGTGTTGAGGCGTACTATCAGGAAGCCGGCCGCGCGGGACGTGACGGTTCCGCGGCGGAATGCGTGCTGTATTTTTCGGCGGGCGACGTGATGACGGCGAAGTTCCTCATCGAAAACGGGAACGAGAACGAAGAACTGTCCCCCGCGGAACGTCAGCAGGTCCTTGAAGCGGACATGGCGCGGCTCGACGCGATGACCGGCTACTGCAAGACGACGGAGTGCCTGCGCGGGTACATCCTCGATTATTTCGGACAGCCGCACGGAGAAACCTGCGGAAACTGCTCGAACTGCCTCGCGGATTACATCGATGTGGACATCACGACGGAAGCGCAGATGATTCTGTCCTGCGTCCGGCGGGTTCGTGCACACCTCGGCTATGCGGTCGGTACAGCGCTGATCGTGAACGTCCTGCGCGGCGGAAAAGTGAAGCGGGTGCTCGATCTCGGACTTGATAAAGTGAAGACCTACGGCGTGATGGCCAAGACCGAACCGATGAGGATCCGGTCGTACATCGACTTCCTCGAGAGGGAAGGCTATCTGCGGGTCACGCAGGAGTATCAGACGCTTGTACTGACCGACCGTGCGGACGAAGTGCTCTTCCGCGGCGAAACGGTCACGATGCCGATGAAGCAGGAGCCGGAACCTGCCGCAAAGGAACCTGTACGCAAAGCGGGGCGTCCGGTGAAGGGAGCGGCGGTACCTTCCGACGTTCCGGAAGAGCTGATGACGGTGCTGAAAACAGTGCGTCTGCGTCTCGCCGAGGAGGAAAAGGTACCGCGGTACATGGTCTTCAGCAACGCGGCGCTTGAAGATATGGGACGGAAACGTCCGCATACGATCGAGGAGTTTCTGGACGTGAGCGGTGTCGGCAGCACGAGAGCCGCGAAGTACGGCGCGATCTTCCTCGAAGCCATCGCAGAATATGAAAGAAACGAAGAATAACGATATGGAAGTTATCATCAGAGCATATACTCCGGACGATGCGGCGGCTGCCGCGGAAATCTGGAATCAGGTGGTGGAGGACGGTGTTGCGTTCCCGCAGCTGGATCTGCTGGACGAAGTCACCGGCGATGCATTTTTCCGTGAACAGTCGTTCACAGGACTGGCGGTCATGCCGGAAACCGGTGAGGTTCTCGGGATGTACATCCTTCATCCGAACAACATCGGGCGGTGCGGACACATCGCCAACGCAAGCTATGCCGTACGTCGTGACCGGCGAGGACTGCACATCGGCGAAAAGCTGGTACTTCACAGTCTCGCAAAAGGGAAGGAGCTCGGTTTCCGGCTGATGCAGTTCAACGCGGTGGTTGCGAACAACATCCACGCGCGGCATCTGTATACGCGGCTCGGGTTCATTCCGCTCGGCGTGATCCCCGGCGGCTTCCGCATGCCGGACGGCACGTATCAGGACATCTGCCCGTATTACCGGGAACTGTAAATAAAATATCTTAAAACAAAACTGCAATTATCAACAGGAGGAAATCTCATGTTCCAGTCCACTTGGATCACTCATCCGTCCGCACAGTTTTCGGACAACCGGATCTATCTCTTCCGGAAAACCTTTACTCTCACCGAAAAGCCGGCGTCCGCTCCGCTGAACATTTCCGCGGAAGCACGCTATAAACTCTTCGTCAACGGACGCCGCGCAGCGTTCGGTCCCTGCCGTTCGTCCGGTGAGGAAAAATACTACGACACCCTCGATCTCGCGGATTACCTGCAGGCAGGCGAAAACGAACTGTACTGCGAAGTGCTCGGTCTGGCGGACAACGCTGACCTGACGAAGCCGTCTGTGATCTTCGGCGTACGCCGGAGCGGGAATCTGCTTCTTGCCGTCGAACTTGACTGCGGTGAAACCGTCCTCCGCACCGACGATACATGGGAAACCGCTGCATCGCCCTATGCGGACATCGCGTTCCACAACGGGTATGCCCGCGGTGCAATGTTTGAAGAAGAAGCACACGGCGGAACTCCCGAATGGGTTCCCGCAAAGAAGGCGGCACGCGTCGACTCGATCCGCGAAAAGCCGTATCCGTGGGGGATCGTCAATCCGATGTTCGTGATCCCGCGCCAGATCCCCATGATGTATCAGAAGACCGTTCCGTTTGCTGATGCGGGCGACGGCTTCCTGATCGCGGACGAACTGACGAACGGTTTCCCGAAGTTCACCTTCGAGGGACACGGCAGAGCGAAGATCATGTACGCGGAATCTTTCGGCAGCGGCGGCGAAAAGAAGGACCGCCTCGACCGTTCGCTCTCCTTCAACGGGGTGTTCGATCTTGTTGACGTCGACGGCACGCTGACCTTCGAACCGTTCTGGTTCCGCTGCGCAAGAATCATCCGCATCGAAACCGAAGGCGACGTGAAGCTGACGGACCTTGTCTTTGACGAAGCCGGTTACCCGATGACCTATCCCGAAACCTGCGATTTCGGAAATGATACCGACAACAAACTCTGGAAGATCTCCGTTGCAACCCTCATGCGCTGCACGCAGGAATCCTA
This sequence comes from Clostridia bacterium, assembly GCA_017398585.1. Classification (GTDB taxonomy): domain Bacteria; phylum Bacillota; class Clostridia; order Oscillospirales; family CAG-272; genus UMGS1696. Next base: position 18,004 of record JAFQFS010000095.1, on the reverse strand, counting down.
CATGGACTGCCCGTACTACGAACAGCTCCAGTACGCGATGGACACCTCTCTCCAGATGATCTATAACTACCAGCTCAACAACGACGACGCTCTCGCACGCAAGGCGATCCGCGACTTCCGTCTGTCCCAGCGTGCCGACGGTCTGCTGTCGAGCCGCTATCCGACCGTAGAACCGCAGTACATCCCGTCCTTCTCGTTCTACTACATCTTCATGGTTGCCGAACATTACAAGAGATTCGGTGACAAGGCGCTTGTCCGCGAAAATCTCCGTGCCATCGACGGTGTTCTTGAATGGTTTGACGGCTGTGTTGACGAAACGGGTCTCCTGAAGCGCACGATGTACTGGGATTTCATCGACTGGGCAACGACCTGGGGACGCACCGCGGGTGAACCCGTGGTCGGTGACGACTGCCATATGGCGATCGCATCGGCGATGTACGTATACTTCCTCCGTCTGGCGGCGGATCTCGCGGAACTCTGCGGACGTACCGGTGCGGCGGCGGAATACCGTGACCGTGCGGATGCTGTGGCTGCGGCGATCGAAGAAAAGTGCTGGAACGAAAAGCGCGGTCTGTACGCCGACGAGACAAACAGCGTCTACTTCAGCCAGCAAATGCAGGTATGGTGTACCCTTTCCGGCATCGCGGACGGCGAACGTGCGCGTCAGATCATGGAAAACGCCATCCCGCTCGAAACGAAGTGTACCTTCGCGTACGCGTACTTCTGGTTCCGTGCGCTCGAACAGGTCGGTCTGTATCATGAAACCGAGCGCATGATGAATCGTCTGCGCGGTCTGCTTGACCTGAACTGCTCCACCATTCCGGAAACGCCCGACGCTCCCCGCAGCGAATGCCACGCATGGGGCGCCATCGCGATCTACGAATTCGCGGCGGTCGTTCTCGGCGTCCGCACCGTATCGGCGGCGGAAAAGAAGCTCCGCATCGCGCCGCACACCGACGGACGTACGTACGCCAAGGGCGACGTTTACACCGGCTGCGGCAAGGTATGGGTGGAATGGAAGATCGAAAACGGCATTTTCTGGCTGCACATCGAATCCGAAGAAGGGGCGCATAAGGAAGTTGTTCTCCCGAACGGCGCAGTTTACACGACCGACGACGCAGTGGTGGACTGCACGATCAAATTATGAGTTCTTGGGGAAAACTTTTTTGAAAAAAAGTTTTCCCCAAACCCCTTTCAAAAAACTTTAAATATATGGAAAGGAGTTCCGATATGGCTGTATACTACATCAGCGGAACGGGGGATGACCGGATGGACGGTCTCACCCCCGCGACCGCGTGGAAAACGACCGATCATGCGAACCGGACGATCGCCGGAGGGGACACCGTTCTCCTGAAACGAGGCGATACGTTCTACGGAAATGTGAAGCTCCCCGCCGGCACGGCGGACAATCCGACCGTGCTTTCCGCGTACGGAGAGGGCGCAAAGCCGCAGATCAGCCTGTACAAGATCACGACCTCGCCGGACGTGTGGACGGAGGTACGCAAACATGTCTGGCGCACCACCCTCGCGGACAAGGCGAACTATACCGGCAATGTTTATACGGACGACACGAACGTCGGTTTTCTTATGGTGAACGGCGAAATTTACGGCTACCGCCGGTTCTCGCACGACCGGCTCGCCGCACCGTGGGAATTCCTCTGCGAAGGACGTGACCTTTACGTTTACAGCGAAGGGAATCCGAACGTGCTCGCACCGGAAATCCGCTTTTCCGTCAACGGCCGCTGCATTTCCCCGAGCGAATACAACGTTATCGAAGACCTCGACCTCTGCGGCAGCGGCGGACACGGCATCGCCGGAACATACGCGGCGGTGCAGATCCTGAACTGTGATATCCACGATATCGGCGGTTCCGAACTGCCCGGGTATCCGACGCCGGATACCCGGTACGGCAACGGCATCGAACTCTGGGACGACACGCACGACATCCTCATCGACGGATGTACGATTGCGAACTGCTACGACGTCGGCTTTACCATGCAGGGACGTCCGCAGAAGGGCGGATGGTTCCGCGTCACGCTGAAAAACTGTGTGATGTGGGGCAGCCACCAGTCGTTCGAGATCTGGTCGGAAAAAACGTCCGAGGAAGCCGGGATGTTTGACTGTGCGTTCACGGACAACGTCTGCATCGGCGCCGGCATGGGCTGGTCGGACGGTCCGCGCCCGAATAAGCCGTGCGGCACCCATCTTCTGCTGTACGGAACCGGCTGCAATACGCACGACATCAAAATCCGGAACAATATTTTCTACGATACCAAATACGCGCTGTACTACAAGGCGGGCGACGAGATCCCCGCGGCATACGACAGCGACGAAAACTATATCTACCTGCGTCCGGGAACGCATATCATCAACAATAAATATGCGTACACCCTCGAGGAAAAGGACGCATTCATCGAACGCAGCGGAAAGGAAGCGAATTCCGTCTTCCGTACGCTGATCCCGACGGACGAAACGGTCTGCGAACTTGTCCGCCGACTCAAAAAGGAATGCTGGGGGAGAGAATAGTGTGAAAATACAGCTAACCAAATCGGAGGTGAAGCTGTTTCACACCCCGAAAATTTCTTTGCAAATGGGACCAACCATTTGCAATCGCCTTCGGCGACCGAAATTTTCCAAAGAAATTTGTGCTGCTTCGCAGCATGGGAGGTAATATGAAGACCATCAACATTCAGCCGAACGAATACTGGTACGGGCTCTGCGTCAACGAAGGTACAAAGTTCCCGCTGTCCGACCGGTCGGCCTTCTCATGGCACGCGACCAGACGTTTTTCCGGAAACCAGGAAGCACCTCTGCTCGTTTCGAACAAAGGGCGCTTCCTCTGGAGCGAACGTCCGTACGACGTGGACGTCGCGGACGGTGTTATCACCGTCTCGAACGAAGCGGACGATTTCGCGCTTTACGAAGGATACGAAACCCTGAAAGGTGCGTTCCTCGCGGCGGCGCAGAAATTCTTCCCGGCAAACGGTGTGATCCCGCCGGAGGATTTCTTCGTCAAACCGCAGTACAACACCTGGGCGGAGCTGATCTACGATCAGACGCAGGATGGCATCCTCCGCTATGCGCACGGTATTATCGACAACGGACTCCCGCCGGGGATCATGATGATCGACGACGGCTGGATGCGTTTCTACGGCAGCCGCGAGTTCAATCTCGAAGCGATTCCGGATGCCCGCGCGATGATAAAGGAACTCCACGACCTCGGATTCTCCGTGATGCTGTGGATGTGTCCGTTCATTTCGCCCGACACGACCGTGTACCGCGAAGCTGATTCAAAAGGGTACCTCGTGCATAACGCCGACGGTTCCACAGCGCTCCGCCACTGGTGGAACGGCTTCTCGTGCGTCGTTGATATGAGCAATCCCGAAGCGGCGAAGTGGTTCCGTGAGATGCTCGATTACCTCATGACCGAGTACGGTGTGGACGGCTTCAAGTTTGACGCGGGCGACGTACAGTATTACCGGAACGACGACCAAAACTACGGCGGCGTGACCGCGCACGAACAGTGCGAACTCTGGGCGAAGCTCGGTCTTGAGTATCCGCTGAATGAGTACCGCGCGTGCTACAAGTGCGCCGGACTGCCGCTTGTGCAGAGACTTTGCGACAAGGCACACCGGTGGGGCGCGGTCGCGAAGCTTCTGCCGGATATTCTCACGCAGGGGATCCTCGGCTTCCCGTACGGCTGTCCCGACATGATCGGCGGCGGCTCGTTCACGGACTTCCTGCCGGGCGCACCCTCGCTCAAGCCGGAACTGTTCGCGCGCTATGCACAGTGCGCCGCGCTGATGCCGATGATGCAGTATTCCGCGGCACCGTGGCGCGTGCTTCCGAAGGAATACGCGGACATCTGCGTGGAAGCGGGAAAAATTCACCTGAACTATGCGGAGTATATCCTCGAACTGGCGCGGAACGCGTCGGTGACAAACGAACCGATCCTGCGGTATATGGAATACGAATTCCCGGGAGAGGGAATGGAGACCGTGACGGATCAGTTCATGGTGGGAACGAAGCTGCTTGCCGCACCGGTAATCGAAGAAGGCGCGGTCACGCGCGACGTCCGTCTGCCGGAGGGACAGTGGAAGTACGTCGACGGCGTAATCTACGACGGCGGCCGCACGGTGACGGTGGACGCGCCGGTCACGGTACTGCCGTATTTTGAGAGAGTATAACGACGTAAAAAACGCTGTCACTCCGGAAGGGGTGACAGCGTGGATTTTATTCGGCGAGGTATTGTTCGTATTCGCGGATGAGGGTGAGAAAGTCTTCGCGTTCGCGGAGTACGGCGAATTCGGGAGCTTCTTTGTAATGCTTTACGCGGGCGATGAGCTGATCACGGAACCAGTTTTCGTGCATCCACGGCAGCATATTCCGGGAATATCCTGCAAGAAATCCGGTTGAACTGGTATGGTTCGGTTCCGTGACGGAATACCGGAGGTATCGGATGCTGTCCCCGAGATGACTCACGGCGAGTTGATATTCCCCCTCGGCAAGCGCGGCGTCGGCGATCCTCCGATGAAAACCCGACAGCAGGCTCTGGATGGTATAGCCTTCGTCACCGTCGTCCACCATTTCGTGAACGATCCGGATCAGCCGCCCGTAACGGTCGAGCGCGTCGGCAAGGGAGAGATTTTCCATTTCGGGAAGACGGATGATGTCCGAAAGAAGCTCGACCAGAGCATTGCCGAGCTGATTTTTTGCGCGGACTTCTCCGGCAGGAGTACCGCGCAGCAGGTCCGTGATGATATTCTGGCGGGAGCCGATGTCGATCTCGCGTCCGACAATGCTCACCGCTTCCGCGAGATTTCCCTGAAGTTTACGGAGATAAGCAAGACTGAGCCACGCAAACCGCCGGTTTCCTTCGCCGGAACCGTGTTTGATGATGAAATTGCAGATATTCTCGATCTCTTCCGCGTTTTTCAGAACTTCCGCCTGTTCTTCCGGTGTCATGTCCGTGATCCGGTAGGTCTGGTGATATGAATTGAGATAATTATAGAGAACATCCTCATTGTCCGGAAAATCCTCATATAATTTCCGGACGGCTTCTCTGAGTTCCCGGCGGTTTTCTTCGTATGCTGCGGGCGAACCGCCGCTTTTTACAAGCTTCTGTGTGCTGTCCAGACGGAATTTCTCGAATTCCGTAAGACGTTCACGCACGATTGCTTCGCTCACGCCGAGCAGATCGTCCGCGGACACGCCGAGATACGACGCGATCGGCACGATCAGCGTCACGTCGGGCAGGCTTTCGCCGCGTTCCCATTTGCTCACCGCCTGCGCGGAGATGTGCAGACGGTCGGCAAGCATTTCCTGCGTGATATCGCGTTCCCGCCGGAGCCGGCGTATGTTTTCACCGATAATATTCATAAAATCCTCCGTTGGCTGAATTCGGAACAGTACTGTTTCTGATTACAGTATACCCGAACCGACACGATTTTGCAAGAACGCGGTACGTCATCCGACTGAACCGGCGGTTGAGTTTTCCGCCCGGACGTTGATGCACCGCAAAGAAAGGAGTTCCCATGAAACCTATGATGAACCGCCGTCTGCGCGAAGAGACGCATGAACGGTTTGTGATCGACCTCAATATGCCGGAATCCTATCCGCCGATTCCAGCGCGGCGGACGGAGGAAGGCGGTGTCCGCGACCGTTTCTTCGCGGCAGTGGCGGAACTTCCCGATGAAGTGACCGTACTCCGTCCGTTCCGCGTGGACGCGTTTGTGCATGAAACCGTCCTGTACGTCGCGGAAAACGGATGCGATGCCAATGCCGGGACAGAAGCCGCGCCGCTTGCCACTCTTGCGGAAGCTGTGAAGCGTGCGGAGGGAAAGGGCGGCATCAAAATCATTCTGCGCGGAGGAGCGTACAACCTTACCGAACCGGTACGGATCACGTCCGCGCATTCCGGGACGGAGGAGACACCGCTCGTCATCACCGCTGCACCGGGTGAGGTGCCGTATATCTCCGCGTCGGCAGAGATCCCCGCATCGGCGTTCGTTCCGGTGACGGACGAAGCAAAGCTCGCGCGGCTCTCCGGATCCGTGCGGAATAAGATTGTCTGCGCCGACCTGCCGTCGCTCGGGATCACGGAATTCGGCAAAGTCGGCTGGGGCGAACCTGTACTGCTGGTGAACAATCTTCCGCAGACGCTCGCGCGGTATCCCAACAAAAGCGAACCGCTGATCCCACTCGGAGATGTCATCTACGATGCGGACGGCACGCTGTGTACCGAACGCGGAAAGGTTCTGCGCGGCGATCCGTGGGAGATCGGCGCGGCCGATCCGCGTCCCTTCACCTGGCAGTGGGACGACGACATCTGGCTGTTCGGCGCGCTTTTGGCGGAATGGTGGCGGCGGTACGAAAAAATCGGCGCGTTCGACCGCGAGAAAAACAGCATCCGCGGCACCGGACCCGCGACGGACGGCGTGCGGATCGAACACGGCAACAATTACTACTTCCTCAACGTCTTCGAGGAACTCGACGAACCGGGCGAGTGGTACCTCGACCGTGCGGAGGGAAAACTGTACTTCTATCCGCCGGAAGGCGGGTTGTCGGATACCGACGATATCCGGTTCATCGCGAAGCCGTGCAATCTGATCGAATGCAGAGGGGCACAAAACGTTATTCTCGACCGTCTGGACGCCGGACGGTGTGCGGGAGCTGCGTTTTCCGTGAAGGACGGCAGACAGGTGCTGATCCAGCGGTGCCATGTCACCGGAACGTGCCGGTCGGGTGCGGACAGTCCCGCTGCGGTCGAGGTACACGGCGGATTCCGCAGCGGTATCATCGCGTCCGTGATCGAACACTTCACGAACTCCGCGGCGGACATCAGCGGCGGTGACCGGCTGAATCTGATCCCCGCGAACAATTTCATGCAGAACTGCGCGGTCGTCAACCCGCACTATCGTCACGGGGTATCGAGCGGCGGCTGCGGGAACATCGTTTCGCACAACTACATCCGCGACACGACGATGGGCGACTGCGGGCACAACGAGGGGATCATCGAGTACAACGTTATCGAAGGCGGCGACACCGAAACCCACGACTCCGGCATGATCTACGTTGCGGGCGGCGGCTGTTCGTGCTGCGGAAACCACTACCGGTACAACTACATTTTCGACTTCAAGGCGAACGATTACGGCATCTACTTCGACGACCTCTCGCGCGGCATGTACGCGTACGGGAACATCGTCGTCGGAAACGGTGCGAATCCGGACGGTTCATGGGACTCCGGCGGACGGTCGTACAACGTCCACAACGGCGGGGAACACTGCTTCCGGAACAACATCAGCATTGACGCGGGATATTTTGCGTTCGGAGGAGACATCACATACTACCTGTTCGACGCGAACTGGTTCCCGCTGTATCAGTCGATGGTGGACGCGGCGTCGGACAAGCGGACGGAGACGTACATGGGACGCAACCCGACGTACCGCGATTTTGTAGCGGCGCTCGACGAGTACACGGAAGACCGGAAAAATCCGGACTATGTGCGGCTGTCGGGATGGGCGGAAAACCGCCTGCGCAAGCCGTGGTGCAACCATTACGAAAACAACGTAATTGTCCGCGCGGCGCGCGCGTTCAAGCTGGACAACGGTGACGAGACCGCGACGGGGCTTGACACGAACTTCATTACGGACGACGACCCGGGTTTCGCGGATTTTTCAGCCCGGGACTACCGGATCCGTCCGGATGCGCCGCTGTACGCGAAAATACCGGATTTCGTTCCGCCCCCGTTTGAAAAAATGGGGCTTGTGGATGATTTTGCGGAATAAAGAAAAATGCGGGGGAAAACTTTTTGGAAAAAGTTTTCCCCCTGAGACTTCCATCGGAAGGCTCGTCCCCTCTTTCAAAAACTTTCAGACTGGGAAAAAAGATGGGGGTTGTGTGGATTTATTCGTAGTATTCGGCGGGATAGTGAAGGGTGGTGGGGTCGAAATTGTCCGAGATTGCGCGGATGTATCCGTACGGGTCGGCGATGTCCGGCAGGGAATACGTTTCCCGCAGATGAGCGGCGGCGGCTTCCCGTTCCGCCTGTGCCTGACGTCCGGCTTCGGAATTCCGGTATTCGCGGATCCATTCCTCCTCCGGTTCTGCGGTCAGCCATGTTTCGAGCCGTTCGCGGGTCATGCGCGGTGCTTCCTCCACGGCGGTACTGTCGCCGAAGGTGCAGACGAGGGAGAGAAAATCCGCGAGTTTTTTTGCCACCGGATAAACCTGCTGTTCGCCGAACGCATCGGGCGTGACAGCGAAAACGGTCTCGCCGAAGGTGTCCGGAATCACGCCGAAGTGCATTCCGTCCGCACCGGTGCGGGCGAAGACGTACATATCGACGGGAGTGCAGTAGTAGTGGTCGTATTCCTCGTTATGGGTTTTGTACAGACCGAGTCTGGAATAATCGTACGGATCGTTCAGGAATTGTTCGAGAAAAGCGGGGACGGGCATGGGCGTACTCCTTTGCGTGATGAAAACGGCGGAAATCGTGACCGCGAGGGTGAGCAGGAGGATGAGAAGAAGAAGGATGCGTTTCAAGGGAGTTTCCTCCGTTTTTTATCAATTATACTATAATATCCGCCGTTTGTAAAGGGTCAGTCCATGAACGCGAGTTTTTCCACAAGTTCCCGGTAGCGCGGGTGGTCGTGAAGGACATTAAAACGTGGAACATCAAGATAATCGATGTGATCTTTGGGATTCATAGCTTCTCCGAAGAAACGGAATTTACAGGTACGGAGCAGGGGAGTTTCCAGCGTTTCCGTTTTGTTGTAATGTTTTGCGCTGTTGCAGAGATGCTCAAAGTCCTTCCATAGCCATTCCACTGCTTCGTCATACTTTCCAAGCATCACATAACTGGAGGAAATTCCGTATGCGACCCACGGCAGTGTGTGCAGCGGCGGTGTATATTCCTCACTTCCGTAAATCACCGGAAGCAGATCATACAGTGACCGATAGACACGGATTGCATCTTCGTACTGTCCCTTCCGGAAATAAGCATCGCCGAGAGGACGGATTTCAGACTCAAGAAGATCGAGAATTCCGGCAATATTGCCACAGCGTACTTCGATTTCCCCGTCCGTATCGCGGGCGGCACGCTTGATCCATGATTTCATCATGCCGGATTCATTTCCAAACCCCTGTGGCATCTGTTCGGCGTGTTCTTCCGCTTTTACAAAGTCGCCCATATCGCAATACGTCCAGACGAGCCAGTGGTGGGTATCGAGAATCATACTGATATCGTTGGATGAATTCAGAATGACATTTGCCTGACGGATACATTCTTTCCATATTTCGGCGGCGCGTTCCTGATTATCGCGTTTTTGATAAGCGTGTGCGAGGTTGGAGCCTCTGGAAAGTGCGGCATGAAGCAGAGGAATACTGTTCGGGTAGGTTTTCAGTGCCTCGATATAGGTTTCGTATTCCTTCACGGACACCTGAAATTCTTCTTCTTCGGTTTCATAGTTGAGTCTCTGCGGCGCGGACGCTTCCTTAATGATCCGCTCGACTTCCTCGTCCCGGTTGACGTTCTGCGTGCCGAATAGGACGTCCGTCGGGACGCCGAAGACGTTCGACAGCGGGACGACCTGCGAGATGTCCGGCAGTCCGGTGCCGTTTTCCCATTTGCTGACCGCCTGTGCGGTCACATTGAGCTGTTCCGCGAGTTCTTCCTGCGTGAGATTCCGCTCCCTGCGCAGTTTTTTGATGTTCTGACCGATGTTTGTCATATGGTTCCTCCGTGAGATGGGTCGGATGTTGATGTCGGTACCGTATGACTGTATTATAACAGATTTCAAGAACGGAGTAAAGCGATACAAAAGCAACGTGCCGCTCAACGGAGCGTTGGGGTTCCTTAAGAAAAAACGCTGTCCCCGTAATACCGGAGACAGCGTTTCAAATTTTGCGTTTAACCTTCGATGTCGAAGTAGTAATCGATAACGGACTGATAGTAGCGTTCCACAGCCGTTCTGGTCTTTGCCACATACGAAGCCGCTTCCGCGTTGGTGTTGACGATCGTCTGAAGTCCGCTCAGACCGTAGCCCTGGAACCCGTCGTGCAGGTAGGCAAAGTCGAGAATACGGGAGTTCAGGATCAGGTCGAGCATTGCAACGGATTCTTCGTCACGTGCGCCGCGGAACTTGAGTGCGGTGTCGTAGTAGGAGGGTTCGATGTTCTTCCATGCACCGGCGTTGCACGCTTCCACGATGGTGCCGAGCATTTCCGTATCCTGTACCGTGACAGGGGCACAATGGATGCCGAAGCTGCCGTCCGACATGGTATAATGTTCCTGCTGGATTTCATCAAACTTCGGGTAGGGGATGATGGCATAGGGATCTTCCATTTCCAGATAAGCCGGGGAAACGGCATCCTTGACAAAGCCGGTGGCGATCAGGGAAAGACCTCTGGTGAACTGCATACCGCCGTTGAAGAGAATTCCGCCGGTGTAGGATTCCCCATTATCGTTCATGGAAGTACCATTGTTGGATTTCACGAGAGCGGAAATTTTTTCCGCAACGGAGGCTGTCCGTTCGTCGCCGAATTTGATCTCAAACGTACCGTCGTCGTTGATAGTGACGATGTCCGCATCAAATGCCCACATGAAGGTCGGGATGTCGCCGCTGCGGGTCGCGTACGCATAGAAATCGCCGTCCGTCATGGTGCCGTCGCCGTTGGAGTCGGTGTAGCAGGTGCTTGCGTATTCGTAAAGGGTATCGTAAGTCCATTTGCCGCTGTTGACGGTTTCGTAGATGTTCGGGAGGTTCAGATTGTTCGCCTGCGCGAGATTCATGAACATACAATAGGTGTAGCCGAGGCAGGAGATGCTCATGGAGCCGAGAAGGAGATAGTTCTTGCCGTTGATCGTAAGCGCATCGTTGGATGCCTGGCTGTACCACGGCTTTTCGTAGTTGATGACGGGGATGTCCTTCCAGTTCAGGAAGTAGTCGTTCGGGACCATGCTGCTGGCGGAGATCGCCTGACCAAGATAGAGCTGATATTCGTCAAGCCCCGAGAGAACGGAGTTGGTGAACATATTGGCGTGTTCGTTCCACATGACCATGCGGTGGTCGAATTTGATGTTGAACCGTTCCTCGACTTCGCAGTCGCGGGCATAGACCGCATCGTGGATCGCGTTTCCGGTCATTTCGCCGTAGTAGCTGGTGTCGTAGATGTTTTCGTTGCAGGAAAGAGTGGTGAAGGTCGCGCCGTTGTAGTTTTTTGAGGGGAGTTCGTCGTCGACGTTCTGACGTGCGAGAAGACTGTCGACGGGTTCTGCTTCCGTTTCTTCGGCAATTTCTTCCGTGACGGCGTCCGGAGCGTCGGATGCAGGATCATCGGAGGGGACTTCCGAAGTACCCGAGCCGCAGGAAACGAGCAGTGCGGTGAGTAAGAAAAGAGCAAGAAGACGTTTTTTCATGGGGGACCTCCTGTGTGAAAGTATAAAAAATGATATCGGATTCAGTATACAGGATTAAAAATCGGTTGTCAAGTAAGTTGTTTTTTAAAACAGGGCTTAAAATATGAGAAGAACGGAAAATAAAAAGTTTTCACAAAAACATAGACAAATCCCGGAACATCCTGTATAATATTGTACAGTATCACAGACAAATAACCGGAAACGGAGGTATTTTTATGGCAAAGACCCTTTTCGCAGGTGCTGCCAGACGGGATATCACGCCCGAAGTCGGCACGCTGCTTTACGGCTACAACCCACATCAGGTCAGCACGTCCGTCCACGATCCGCTGAACGTGACCGCCGCTGCGTTTTCCGACGGTACGGAGACCGTCCTTCTCCTGACTGTCACTGTCGGCGATTTCCAGACCGCGCTGTGCAATGAAGTCCGCGAAAAGATCGGCGCGCTCTGCGGTATTCCGTGGGAAAACGTCGTCATTTCCGCGACCCACACCCATTCCGCGCCGAACGTCGCAGGATTCGAAGGCTGGGGCGACGTCGACCGTCCGTATGTCGACAAGATCATGCTTCCCGCTATGCTTGAAGCAGCGAAGGCCGCTGTTGACAGCATGAAGCCCGCCGTCATCGGCATCGGAACGTGCGAAAGCGACGTCGGCATCAACCGCCGTCAGCATAACCGGAACGGCAGCATCGGACTCGGTCAGAATCCGTGGGGCTGCTACGATCCCGTCATGACCGTCCTCGCGGTCAGGGGAACCGACGGTACAGGCATCCTCAATATGATCCACTACGGCTGCCACGGCACCGCCGCCGGATGCAACCACGAAATTTCCCGTGACTGGTCGGGCATCATGGTCGACCGTCTCGAAGCCGTCACCGGCACGCTGACCGGCTACTGGAACGGCGCGCAGGGCGACGTCGGTCCGAGACTGACGAACGGTCAGACCGTCGGCAACATTCAGTACGTCGAAGAACTCGGCGGCGTTGCCGCACAGGACGCGCTCCGTGCGTACAAGGCAATCGACGGCTATCACGAAATGGAACTCGGTGTCCGCCGTGACGAAGTCCGTCTGCCGTACCGCGAACTTCCGCCGCTTGACGAAGTCCGCGCAAAGCTCGCGGAGTACAAAAATCCGGACGAACTCTACAACATCCAGCGCCTGATGTACGGTCACTGGCGCGATGTGGAAAAAGTGCTGGCATCGGGAGAAACCGGCCGTCCGACGCACTTCACCTTCCAGCAGACCATCGTTACCCTCGGAAACACGGCGTTCGTGCCGTTCCCGTACGAAATGTTCTCGGCGATCACGCGCCGTCTGTCGGCATACAGCCCGTACAGCCACACCCTCAGCCTGTCGAACACGAACGGCTACAATGCGTACCTGCCTTCCGAAGACCAGATCTGTCTCGGCGGCTACGAGGTCGAATGCTTCGTCGCGGGCGCGGTCTACACCCTGACGGACAACGCCGACCAGTATATTATTGAAGAAAACCTGCGGATCATGGAGGCGTGAGGAGGGCATTGCATGGAGCAGAATTCTGTCTGTATTTTATCGGAACGCGACCGCCTGACCGCATATTTTCTGCCGGAGAACGCCATTGCCTGCAAGTACTTCAAACGGGAAAAAATGGATTCCATTCTGAAGACTGTTACCGGCATGGACGAGATCGTAAGAGATGTCCCGTGGAACCGGGGCGGGAACTGCAGCGAAGAAGACCGCAAGTTCGATACCTATATCAAACAGGACGATTTTTATAAAGTCAGCTGCCGGTACGCGCGGGTTTTCGAGCTATGCCGTGTTCTGGGAGCGGCAAACCTGTACGATATCGGCTGCCAGACCATCAACCAGTCGTTCCTGCTGGTGAACTACTCCACGGTTTCCTATACCGGCATCATGAACAGCCGCTTTGTCCTGAACGATTACCGTGATTCGGACTTCAATGATCTGAATTCCGACTATGTGTTCATGGAACAGGCGCCCGAACCGTTCTGCGGAGGAAGGATCCGCTTTATCCGCGGGCATTACCCGGACATTGTGCCGGAGATCGCGCCGAACAATATTGCGATCGCCTGCTATTCGATCACGATGTGCCGGGACGAGGAAAGCATAAACGAAATGGCAGCTGCTCTTACGCGGGATTTTGAACGCGTTTTGTTCAACATTCCCTATGACGTCCCTGAGATGGTCGAACTGTGGAAAAAAACGGACTGGTCCGGGTTCGAAATTTATCCTATCGGTCCGGAGGGCTTCCTGTTCGCAACGAAGCATCCGGAAGATATCCGGCGGATGAAGGAAACGTATCCCTTTGCCGACGGACGTTTTATGACCGGTATCGACAATAAGCTCCAGAAGACCGCCGCAGACAGCTTTGAGCGTTACACGGACTGGACATAACAAACTGTCAGCAGAACCAAATATAATTTTAATTAATCCATATCTGATGAAAGCTTTTTGAAAGGGGTTCGGGGAAAACTTTTTCTCGAAAAAGTTTTCCCCGAGAAAGTATATTTATGTACAGAATCGGACAGGCCGAAATCGACGCTGTTGCAAGAGCGATCAACAGCCGTGATTTCTTTAAAATCAACGGATCGGGACGAGAAGTCCTCAATTTTGAAAACGAATGGAAGGAAACCGTGGGTTCGGATTACGCGATCCTCATGACCTCCGGTTTCGGCGCACTGACGACCGCGCTCATCGCGATGGGCATCGGCCCCGGCGACGAAGTCATCGTTCCGGCGTATACCTACATCGCAACCGCTCTCGCCGTCACCGCAGCGGGTGCCATCCCCGTCATCGCGGACATCGACGAAACCATGACCCTCGACGTCGAAGACTGCGAATGCAAAATTTCCGCGCACACCAAGGCGATCATTCCCGTACACATCCAGGGTTTCCCGTCGAACATGGACGGTCTCTGCGAACTCGCGAAGAAGTACGGCATCTACGTCCTTGAAGACGCATGCCAGTCGGACGGCGGTATGTACAAGGGACGCTACCTCGGCGCGATCGGCGACGCGGGTGCGTACAGCTTCAACTATTTCAAGGTCATCACCGCGGGCGAAGGCGGCGCTCTTGTCACGAACAACCGCACCATCTTCGAACGCTCGCTCATTTATCACGACGCATCCGCCGTTGCATTCTTCGGCGACCAGCTGAACGGCATTTCCGAACCCCTTTTCGGCGGCACGGAATTCCGCATCTCCGATATCACCGGCGCGATCCTGCGCGAACAGCTCAAGCGTATGCCCGGTCTTCTCGCCGATCTGCGCGGAAACAAGAAGAAGCTCATCGCCGCAATGGGAGACAAGCTGACCGTTGCTCCGTCTCACGATGCGGAAGGCGACTGCGGCACGACTCTGTCCCTGCGCTTCGAAACGGCAGAGGAAACCAGAAAGTTTGCGGCATACTGCGGTGCAAACGGTATCGGCATTACCGTTCCGATCGACACGGGCAAGCACGTCTACACCAACTGGACGCAGATCATGGAAAAGCGCGGTGCGCTGCATCCGGCAATGGACCCGTTCAAGATGGAAGCAAACCAGGGTCTGCAGATGGACTACACGCCCGACATGTGCGCAAAGTCCCTCGACCTGCTGGAACGCACGGCATATCTCGGCATCAATCCTGACTGGACGGACGCGGACATCGCGCGCGTCGGCGAAATTCTGAAAAATTATTGAGGAAAAACGATGAAATTAGCGGAAGCATTACAGGAACGCGCAGATCTTAACGCGCGGATTGAACAGCTCAGAGAACGGATGGCGCAGAATGCGCTTGTACAGGAAGGCGAACGTCCGGCGGAAGAACCTGCAGAGCTGATGCGGGAGTTTGACGAATGCGTCAGCCGTCTGGAAGTTCTGATGAACCGGATCAATCTCACGAACTGCGCGACTGTGGCGGAAGGAAAGACGCTGACGGAGCACATCGCGCACCGCGACTGTCTGAAAGTACGGATCAATGCGTACCGCCGTGTGCTGAACGAAGCGAGCCAGCCGGCGAGACGGGCAATGCGGAGTGAGATCAAGATTCTCAGCACGATCAACGTCCGTGAACGCCAGAAGCAGATCGATGTTCTGTCGAAGGAACTGCGCCTGACGGACAACCTCATCCAGTCGGCAAACTGGACGACGGATCTGATGGAATGAACGCGGTTTCGCTGCGGCATTTCACGGAAGCCGATCTTCCGGTTCTCCGGACGTATTACGTTCCGGAACGGACGGATGCGGAGATCATGGATCTGCTCGCACAGTGGAACGCCGGGACATTTCGAGGGAAACGTTTTGAAATGTTCGCGGTCTGTGACGGAGACACCGTCGTCGGAATGGTTTCTCTGTACCAGCACAACGGATATATTGTCAGTGCGGGACCGGAGGTGTTCGAACCGTTCCGTCGGAAAGGGTACGGGGAAGCGGGACTGCGTCTGGCATATGAATATGCCGGACGTCAGGGCTATACGATCGCGTCCGCGCAGATCCGGACGGACAACGAAGCGAGCATCCGGCTTCACGAGAAACTCGGGTTTCTGCGTGACAGTGAAATGACAAACCGGAGAGGGAACCGCGTATATACTTATCTGAAGCAATTGTAAAAAGCAGAGTAGGTTCCGGGGCGAATGCGAGCCCTTTTGCCGTCGGAGGGTGAAAAATCGACGGCTCAGTATTGGCGGCTTGCGGGGTGAGCCAGCCGGTTCGAATCCGGTGTTGTATTGTTATGCCCACGACAATGTACATCCGCACACCGCACTGCGCATCGTTACGACCGTGCATTGACCGGAACCGAGGGTGGGATCGGGGTTTTATTTGAACAGAGTTTGCGGGGAAAACCTTTTTCTGAAAAAGGTTTTCCCCGCACCCTTTTCCAAAATTTTTTGATCAGGAGATTTATTAGTTTATTTGTAAACTTTTCGTGAATATCAAAAAATGGCGGGAAATTTAGAAAAACAGTTTGACAAATTCTTTTTTTTATAGTATAATATATCGGTATGTTAAAGCTCCCTTTTTGCGCCCTTTTTCAGAATTGGGCAGAAAATGGGAAATCCAGAACCGGAGTAACTATCGATGCCGAGATTTTTTGTATCCTCGGACGCGATCGACTGTGTCAGTGTGAACGCGGAGGGAATTCCGAGCGGTACCATTGCCGTGCGCGGAGATGACGCCGCACACATCACCAAAGTCCTCCGAATGAAGCCCGGCGAACATGTCACGGTCTGTGACCTGGCGGGGCATGACTACGAAACCGTAGTGGCTTCTACGGGAACGGAAGTGCTGCTGACGATCACGGGAATGAAACCGTGTGAGAACGAGCCGCCGTATCGTGTGACCGTATACCAGTCCCTTGTGCGGGGCGACCGGTTTGACACCGTTCTTCAGAAAGCGACCGAGCTTGGCGCGTATGCCATCGTACCGGTTCTTACGTCGCGATGTACGGTCAAGCTGGACATCGGTTCCGCCGACTGCCGGAAAAAACTCGAGCGATGGCAGCGGATTGTCTATGAAGCCGCGAAGCAGTGCGGAAGAGGGATCATCCCGACCGTACGCGAACCTATGAAATTCCGTGATGCCGCAGAGGATGCCGCACGCGCGGAACTTCCGTTGTTTTGTTACGAAGGGGAGGGAACAAAACCTCTGCCGGAGTGCATGGATGCGGTACAGTGTCCGGAAACCGTATCGGTCATGATCGGTCCGGAGGGCGGATATGCCGCGGAAGAAGCAGAATATGCCGCACAGGCGGGAATGAGCATGACCGGGCTCGGGAAACGGATCCTGCGTACCGAGACCGCACCATCGTTTGTCCTGTCGTGCGTGTCCTATAAATACGAACTTTAGACATAAAATTCAGTTTTCACATTTGAAAGGAGACGGTTCGGCTGTAAGACAGCGGAGCCGGCCGTAGGATGAATATGGCAAAGTCTGATAAGATGATAAACAAAAACGCAAACAAGATGAATACCCTCGGAAAGATGGAAGCCGGACGGATCGTACTGTTCCGCCTGCTTATCATTGTCCTTGCCGATATTATTGTCGGATCCCTGTTCGATTTTGTGAAGGCGGAGGCTACCCGTGAGCTTGCGTTCCACATGAACGTACATCCGGTTCTCAAGGTTGTGTTCGGTGTTGTTCTGGCTCTGGCAGCGGTCTATTTCGTTGTTATGCTTGTGAAGAAGGTTGACACATCCGCGCACATTATGACGCCCGAAATGGTACTCGGTCTTGCTCTCTTCCTGTTTACGACGGCAATGTTCTACGACCATTTCCGCAACACCCCGTTCCTGTTCTACACCATCATGGTGATCGGCAGCGTACTTTACGCGGTGTACTACATTTACACCATTCTGCTTTACAAGAGATAAATTGAAGATTGTTCGATTTGGAAAAAGCTCCCTGCGGAGCTTTTTCTGACGTTAATACGACTGTTTTGGGGGACACCGCGTTGCGGTGGAAGGAAGAAAAACGCCCTGCGGGCGTTTTTCAAAAATTGATGTCCCTACGCGGGACGGCGGATTACAGGACGTCTGCGAGTGCAGACCGGACATTGTCCTGCGCGGACGGCGCACAAGAGGGCTCCGACTGAGTCCTCTTGTGCGCCC
>JAFQFS010000012.1 GCA_017398585.1 Clostridia bacterium | reverse complement strand
CTTCTGCTTCCTCCCATCAGGCAGTCACCTGCTTTCTGGTTTTCGCAAACTCGCTTTCGAACACGATGATATTGATCCCGCGGTCTCTGTACGGCTGAAAGATCCGGTCGGGCGCGGCACCGTAGACGATGATGTTTTTGGGCGTCAGCCGGTTGACCATCACAGCAAGACCGAGTTTGAAATAAAGAATATCTTCTTTGTTTTTCAGGCATCCGTGAGTCCCGACTGCCACGCTCTTGTTTTTTTCGATCCCGTCAAAACAGAATTCATAGGTTCGTTCATCATTATAACGCACATTCGGAATAATTTCAATACCGTTGTTCTGCAGCCATACGGCGAGAGCCCTTCCGCGGTATGTATTCCATTCCTGCATGACCAGCGGCATATTGCGGTACAGGCTGAAATCCGGAGAAATGACTCCGTTGAATTTCTGCAGCCGCGGAAGGTATTGCCTGGGATTATGCCAGAGCCGTTCGAATTTTCGGTCATATTCGTAAAAGGTTACCCAACAATCGAAATCGTTCCAGTTTTTTGAAACTGCTTTTGAAAAAGAGACTACACGGTTCGGAATTTTATCGCTTGTTGTAATACAGGGGATTTCCAGATGTCCGCTGAAATTCGCATTTTCTATAAGAAAAGTATGAAAGACATCATAGTCTTTTTTAAAATCTTCATGATTCACTCAGTTTTTTCCCTCCATAAAAGTATAAATTGTTTTCATTGAGATCGTTTGTCAAAAGAATTATATCTACATATACACACCTCCCTTTCTATGCCATTCAATCCCCCTCATTCCCCGAACAGCGCGACCGCCAGCTTCTCGAGTGCCCGCGCACGGTGCCGGTACACGCTGCTTTTTTCCATCGCGCACGCCTCACACACCCGCTCGATCGACGGTTCCGCGTCAAAATATAACCCCGTGATGATCTTCTGTTCGACCGGATCCAGAAATGCGAGCGAATGTTCGACCGCTTCAATGGTGCGCGACAGATACCGGAGCCGGTTTTTCAGGAGCTGTTCCTTCCGCAGCGGCAGCGCTGACGTCCCCTGAACAGACGTCAGATACGCGAGAGAATGACGGGAAGCGCCCAGCTCACGGAGAATCTTTTCCACTTTTCTGACCGAATAACTTTTTTTCATATACGATTCCTTCTTTCTTTAAAATACAGCCGTTTTTCGCATGATTTTTCCGCTGCCCGAACGTTTTTCCGGCTTCCCCGCGGCGGAACGGCGGAAAAAATCCCCACCGCGATCCGCGATTCCCGCACGCATGCCGTACAGTACAGCCTGCCTCCGAGCAGACAGGCGGACGTCCCTTCGGTAAGAGTCTCCCCGCATTCCGCGCAGATTCCGCATATTTTTTCTTCCGTAGGCTTCGCTCCTTTTCTGTGATATGAACAAATGTTTGAAATTGTGGGTGTATTATACCACAACTGAGTGTGTCTGTCAAGAAAAAATACGAACAATATTTCACATCACTGAAATAATAGACATGACGTATGTATTTTTGCGGGGATTTCTTGCCCAAAACGGCTATTGTAAGTTCGGGGGGATTGTGCTAAAATAAATCTGAAATACAATCCCGAAAATTCGTCCGGACTTTATTGTCATGATAGATTGAAGTTTTTTGAAAGGGGTAAGGAGTTACTGCGTAACTCCGGGGAAATTTTTGCAAAAAGTTTCCCCCGAAAGATCACATAACAATGGAAATGAAAGTCAATCTACACACCCATACGCCCCGCTGCCGGCACGCGTCGGGAACGGAACGGGAATACATCGAAAATGCAATCGCCGGCGGACTCCGCCGCCTCGGCTTTTCCGACCACGCACCGTACGTCTTTAAGGACGGTTATTACTCCAATTTCCGCATGATGCAGGAGCAGCAGGAAGACTACGTCACCACGCTGCAGGCGCTGCGTGAGGAATACAAGGACAAAATCGACATCCAGATCGGCTATGAAGCGGAGTATTATCCGGAATTTTTCGAGGATTTCCTCCGCCTCATCACCCGTTTTGAGGTCAACTATCTCATCCTAGGTCAGCACTTCATCGAAAATGAAATGACTCGCCGCTACTCCGGTGTTACCACCACCGACGAAGCGTACCTCGAGGCCTACGTGAACCAGACCTGCGAGGCCATGCACACCGGCCTGTTCACCTACTTCGCGCATCCCGACCTCCTCAACTACACCGGCGATCCGAAAATCTACGACAAGCATTACGAAAAGCTTATCGGCTGTGCGATCGACTGCAAGATGCCGCTCGAGATCAATCTCCTCGGCGTCCGCGACGGCCGTCCCTACCCGCACGAAGCGTTCTTTAAACTCTGCGGTGACATGGGGGCGGAAATCTGTATCGGATGCGACGCGCATTCTGCAGACGTTGCGTGCGACCGCCCGTCGTTCGTAAAGGCAATGGAAATGGCGGAACGATATAACCTCAAAGTCAACCACGATCCGGTGATCCGCAAAGTGAACTTCTGAGACGGAGAACAGACATGAAACAGAAACCGTCCTATATTTACCCGCTGCTCAACCTGATGTGCGCGATCTTCTTCTCCCTCGGCGGAACGCTCATCAAGCTCGTTCCGTGGTCGTCCATGTCGATCAGCGCGGGACGCGCCATGATCGCGGCGGTCATGCTGCTGATTTACATGAAGATCCGGCATCATAAAATTGTACTCAACAAAGCGGTCGTCATCGGCGGATGCGCGATTGGTTTCTCGAGCATTCTCTACGTTGTTTCGAACAAGCTCACCACCGCGGCAAATGCGATCCTCATCCAGTATACCGCGCCGGTGTTCATCATCTTCTACATCTGGCTGATGTTCAAGGAAAAGCCGAAAAAAATCGACATTATCGCAACGATTGTAATCTCCCTCGGGGAAATCTGCTTCTTCATCGACAGCCTGTCCGTCGGCGGAATGCTTGGAAACATCCTCGCCCTGATCGGCGGTGCGATCTATGCGGTCGTCTTCATGATGAAGAGGTTTGAGGGCGCGGATACGCTGTCGTCGGTGTTGGTGGGATGTTTGATCTGCAGTGCCGCGGGACTGCCGTGGCTCGTGACGGAGACGGAATTCACACCCGTGTCGATCGGCGGTATCCTTGCGATCGGCATCGTCCAGTACGGACTCGGTTACATCTGCATGGCGGAAGGTCTCATGGGGACGCCGCCGCTGACGGCATCGCTCATCAGCATGGTCGAGCCGATCATCAACCCGATTCTCGCCGCCATCGTCCTCGGTGAACTCCTCACGCCGATGGCGCTCGTCGGTGCAGCAATTGTTATCGTTTCGGTCATCCTCTACAACATCGCACAGGAAAAGCTGAAACCGAAAATTCCCATCGGCGCACCAAACGAGTAATCCAGTCTCCGCGGTTAGCGCGACGTCTACGCAACCCTTCCACCGGTACAAACGTGTCGGGTGAATTGTTTAATTTCCAGCAATACGAGCGCAAGGAGAATCCAAGGGGGAACCCCCTTGGCGCGGGAGATTCAAAAGAGGTCTCGCGCGAAGACCTCTTTTGCGCTGTGCCGCGTAGGCACATAAAATTTGAAAAATGACTTTTGAAAAAAGTCATTTTTCTTCCTTATAATCCAAACGAACGGTTTGGTATTCAAAACTTTGTAAGAAAAAAGGAGCATTCCATGCACATTCATGAAGAACGTCTCCCCGGCGAGGACGTAACCGCTGTTTCCGCCGATGCAAAAACCGTGCGCCTGACGCTCACGTCACGCCATATCCTGACCCGTACGCTTGGTCCGGGTATGTCCATGTTCGGCGACAACCCCGGCGGTGAGGACGACCTTCCGGAAGGATTCTCACCGGATGCCATCGCAGCCTTCGACGCACCGTACGAAGAAGGGGACTACGAAGACGAATACGACGAAGAAGCGGCGGAAGCAGCCGATGCGCTGTACCGCAGGCTGGAGGAACTCGTTGAGAAGATCACCGCAGAAGACGAAAATTCCGACGACGATACGTACGTTTTCCGTACCCTCGGACAGATGCGCCGTACTACGGACGTGAACGGCAGCGAGACCATCGAGATCGAGTACACCGAAGACGATTCGATGGAGAACACCCGCACCGTCATTGCCTTCACCCCTTCCCAGAACGACCGCGTAAGCATCATTCACGACGGTCCCGTTATGAGCAGCCTCGTCTGCGAACGCGGCGTCCGCCACATCTCCGCCTACAAGACCCCCATCGCGCCCTTCGAAGTCGCTGTCTACGCCAAGCGCTGCGACGCCGATCTCACCTTCGAACGCGGCGGCTACATCGAACTCGACTACCTCGTCGAACTCCGCGGCATGGACATCCAGCGTACCTGCATGACCATCGACGCCATCTGTTTCAACTGATTCACAAGATATGGAGAAAACCGGTTGACAGCGCACTAAATATAGTGTATAATAAAACTGTGTTAGATAACATCATTTCTCCTTCCTCCAGAACCATCCCCGTGCGCTTTTGTGTACGGCGGGTGGTTTTTTGGTTCTGTTTTTGGGGAGTGCAATGGTGGGATTCGGGGGACGCGTTTCCTCTCCCTCAATTCGTTCACAGAGTGTTTGTTGACAGAAATACCGGTTTGTGATAAAATGATAAGAACAGAATCACGCGGAGAAAGAGTGTGATGATTACATAATGAATGAACGGAGAATAAAATATGGAACTTTTCTGGAAGAAGCCTGCGGAACGGTGGGTTGAGGCGCTGCCGGTTGGCAACGGACGTCTCGGCGCGATGATTTACGGCGGGTATAAGAAGGATATTCTGCAGCTGAGCGAAGAAACGCTGTGGGATGGCCGGTTTGATGAACAGGCCGACAATCCGGAGTGCGCCGAACATCTCGGCGAGATCCGCGACGCGATTTTTGCAAGAGATTATGTGCGCGGCGAAGCGCTGACGCAGAAGTATATGGTCTGCCGCGGCAAGGGAAGCCATGCCGGGGACGGTCTCGACTGCTGCTACGGTTCGTTCCAGACCGCCGGGGAACTGCACGCGGAATTTGAAGGTGCCGGCGAGGAACTTCCTGCCGACTACCGCCGTGAACTTGACCTCAAGACCGGTCTCGTTACCGTGACCTATACGATCGGCGAGAGGAAGTTCACCAACCATACCCATACGTCCTTTACGCGCGGCGGCATCATGCACGAATATTCCGCGACGGAACCGTTTACCGTGCGTCTGTCCTATCAGCATGTTTCCGCAAAGGCAGACTACGCGGCGGATTCCATTACCGTCCGCAATGCCTTTGAAGATTCCCTGGCATTTGCGGTTTATCTGAAGATCAGCGTGAACGGCGGTGCCGTTGAAGCCGACAAAACCGGTATCACCATCCGCAATACCACCTGTGTGTCCATTATCGGCGATGTCCGTACTACATACGTTAAGCCCGGCGCCGACGGTACTCCGAAGCCCTCGAATAACCCCGACGACGCTCTTGCCGTCTGCGTGAAGACCGTCTCCGGAATGATCGGCAACGATATGGAAGACCTCTACCACGAAAGCGCAAAGGTCCTGCAGGAAATGATGGACCGTACCACGCTTAAGCTCGGCAAGTCCAATCCCGCGCTCGATGCCCTTCCGACCGACGAACGCATCGCCCGCATGAAGGAAAACGAAGACGATACCGGACTTCTCATGAAGTACTTCGCCTTCGGACGCTACCTCCTCATCTGCTCCTCCTATAACTGCCTCCTTCCCGCCAATCTGCAGGGCGTCTGGACGGGCGACTACCATACCCCGTGGAGCGGCGACTACCACATCAACATCAATATTCAGATGAACTACTGGCTTGCGGAAACCTGCAATCTGCCGGAACTCACCAAGCCCTTCCTCGAATACATCCGCTTTATCTCCGAACACGGCAAGCGTACCGCCGATATCCAGTATAAGGCAAAGGGATGGGTCGCTCATACCATCACCAATCCGTGGGGCTTTACCGCTCCCGGGGAAGGCGCATCCTGGGGTTCCTTCATGTGTGCGGGCGCATGGTGCTGCTTCCACATCTGGGAACGCTACCTGTATTCCGGCGATGTGAATGTTCTTGCGGACAATTACGATATCCTCCGCGGTGCGTGCGAATTCTTCCTCGATTACCTCGTGACCGACCCGAACACCGGTTATCTCGTCACCTGCCCCTCGAATTCGCCCGAAAACCGCTTCATTGATCCCGCAACCGGTAAGGGCATCGCGATCTGCGCAGGCCCCACCATGGATAACGAAATTATCCGCGAACTGTTCGGCATGACCGTTGAAGTGTGCGAAAAGCTCGGACGTGATGCTGATTTTGCGGACATCCTCCGCGAAGCGGCGGAAAAACTCCCGCCCGTTCAGCTCGGCAAACACGGTCAGATCATGGAATGGAGCGAAGACTTTGACGAAGCGGAACCCGGTCACCGCCACGTTTCGCACCTGCTCGCCCTTCATCCGGCGGCTCAGATCACGAATTCCACGCCCGAGCTCATGGACGGTGCAAGAAAGACTCTTGAACGCCGTCTCGCAGCGGGCGGCGGACATACCGGCTGGTCCCGCGCGTGGATCACGCTGTTCTTCGCACGTCTCGGAGAAGGTGACCGTTGTCTCGACAACCTCAACAAGCTTCTCGGACGCTCCACGCTTCCGAATATGTTCGACAACCATCCGCCGTTCCAGATCGACGGCAACTTCGGCGGCACTGCGGCGTTCACAGAAATGCTGCTCCAGAGCCACGACGGCAGAATCGTTCTTCTGCCCGCACTTCCCGCAGCGGCCGACTGGCAGAACGGGGAATTCACCGGTATCGCGGCGCGCGGCGGTTATACCGTGGACTGTAAGTGGCAGAACGGCGAAGTCGTGAAATACGTCCTCCGCCGTACCGGCGAAACGGCGGCCGACCGTGTCATCGTGGAAGCAGACGGTGTTGTCCGTACCCACGATATGACGGGAAAGACTGTCATGCAGTGCGAACTGATGTAATGTTTCGTCTGCACGGACGGAATTGAATCCATTTGTCTGAAATTTTTCCATCAAAGCTCGATTTTATCAGAAAGGAGTGACAGCATCGGTGAAATCTTTTCTTAAACTGACTCATGCGCTTGTGATCCTGTTCACGGCGGTATCCCTTTTTGCACTTTCTCTTTCTTTCGCAGTTCCGGTTTCTGCGAAGACGACCCGTGCGGCGTCGTACGCGCTGTCCGGATACAACGGCAGCGAAACCGATGTGTTCACTCCGAGGGAGAGCCGGGAGATCCGTCTCCTCGATATGACCGCTCCGTGGGATTTGCGCGGCGACGTCATGAATGTCAAGCGCCATATGCAGAACGGGTACAGTGTCGTTTCCGCCATTCTCGACCGGGAGGAATCCGAAGGTGAAACCTCCTTTACGCTTGAGATGTCGGACGATCTGTCCGATTTCAATATGATCTGCATTGGTATCGGCTTTACCTCGTCGGCGGAATCTCCTTCACCGATCCGCGCAGAGCTGAAACTGGAAGATTACGGAGGGAACCGTGTGGTTTCCCAGACGTATCTGCAGATTTTCGAAGACGATTTGTCGGACGGCGGTTTCTGCTGGAACATGCTCTATTTTGATATCTCCGGTTTCGAAGGCCGGAACGATTCCGCAGAACTTACCGTTACATTGACCTACGCTCCGGGTTCGTCTCCGAATGTTTTCCGCATTACCAACCCGTATGCGGCCGTGAAGGACCGCGGCGGATTTTCCTACATCGAACAGTATCTTACCAACTCCCTGAAGGCTTCCGCCGGCGTATTTGGTATGAAAAGCGGTGCGGCGCGTCCCGACGAACGGGGGCAGGTGCGCCTTTACGGATCGCTTGTTCTCCCGGAACAGCCTGACACCGGTGCGGATGCCTTCCTTGAAATCCGGCTATCCCGCTTTGTTTCGGGAGGAATTTCCGTCGGAGTCGGATATGAGTCCGGCGATGTCGCTTATTCCGGCCATTTCAGTCTTTCCTCGGATGGAGAAAGCATCGAGAGCATTACCATTCCCATTGAAATGATCGGTCGCCTGCAGAGCATCGAACTGAATTTTGAAAGCATGGTCTGTGAAGGCTATTTCAAGCTCCTGTCCATACAGCTTCATTCTTCCGAAACCGTCCCCATGACCGGAAATCCGGAAATCGGGAAGGTCACGGATCTTACACGGAGTGGAAGCTCCATTCGTTTCTCCGGCGTGATGGACCGTGAGGCTGTGCGGGAATACGACGATACTTCTCTGCGGTTCTACGCCGTTCCCGGATGGTCGGGCGATTCGACCGGAGATGCTGTCGAGATCGGACAGATGAAGGTCTCTACCCGTTTCGACTATACGGCGGATCTGTCCTCATATCCCTACCTTGCCGATTCCTATCGGTTCTTTGCCGGAATCGCGGAGGAAGACGGCGGGATCCTTCCTCTGTCCCCGCCGGTCTATCCCGAAGCGGCGGACATTCCCGAAAAAACGCTTTCCAACGTCGGTCTGCACGACGCGGCAGCTGTCGGTGTCTTTGAATCCAACGCGTCCCATGTCATTGTCGATGTTCCGCTCGATCAGCTTTTGAACGTCACGGCGGAGGCAGGAGAGGTGTCGACGTTCCTGCCCTACACGGTCTATCGGACAGCCGCCCGCCGTACGGAACAGCCTTCCGAAGGAACGGCTTCGGAGGGGACGGAAATCAACGTGATCGAAACGCGGCTGGAACAGGCTGCGGTGAATCATACGCTTCTTTATGATCTTGACAGCGAAATCAATTTCTATATTTCCGCCGGAATCGAAGTGTACCTGCGTCTGTTGTCGGAAACCGTGATTCCCGGTCTGACATACGAATCGGATCAGGCGGAACATTACGCATTTTTCCTTGAAACGCCCGAGGCGCGGTATTTCTATACAGCCATTGTTCGTTTCCTGTGCCGCCGGTACAGCGGAATTGCCGGGATTGTGACCGGGTATTCCGTGAACGACGGTATCCATACCGGGGATACGGGGGACGAAACTGCTGCTGTATACGCAAAGGAACTGGCGGAACTCTGCCGTCTTACCTACAATGCCGCATCCACGGAGATTGCGGATATCCTGATCGTTCTTCCGTTCGGAGACGGTGTGACGAAGAACGGCAGTTCTTTCCGGGGAGTTGATCCAAATGCACTGAACGTGATGATGTCGTGGCACCTTGAAGAGATGGGAACGGTACCGTGGGTCATGATGTACTGTACAGAATCTCTCAGAAACATCCTCGGGACCGACATTCTCTGCGGAGATGACTTTGATGCGGAAGCAAAATACTCCGACAGCGGCAGCACGGCACAGCGGATCCGTCAGTTTGCGGACGAACTGGGCGTGGACAGCTGTGCTGCGATCATGTATTATTATGAACCGGAATATGAAACGGTCATGTACGGGTTCAGCAATACCTCCGGAATGACGGTTTATACCGAATATCTGGCGGAAATGTTCGTGAAGCTGTGCGGAAGCACACGTGCACGCGCGGTGTTCCTGTCGCTGAACGATCTGACCGACCGTCTCGATTACGAATTTTACTCCTATCTCAAAAAGACGGAGAGTACGCCGGCGGCCGCAGGCTCGTACCGCCGTTTGGTATCGGACTATCTCGCCGTCCCGGCGGAATCCGCCGCCGATGCCCTTGCAAAGACGGCTTCGCGGACGCTGATCTGGGATTTCACGGACAAATTCCACTCCCTCGGCTGGATCGCGGGCGGCGGCGTGGAGTCCTGTCTGACGGTGTACAGCGACCTGTTTGATGAGGAACGTGGAGCCGGAGAACGGTATGCACGCGTACTGCGCTCGGTCATCTCACTCGACGAATCGTACAGTTCTCCCGAACGTGCCGGAATCGCGGCGGGTATCGTACTCCGCAACCTGACCCGCACCGTTGACCTGAGCGGAGTCGATTATCTGGAATTCACGTTTGCGCTGAATCATCCCGGTATGCTGATCGGGACAGGACACGAAGCCGGAACGGTGGTGCTCATTGTCGGTTCGGACGACTGCCGTGCCGAATTTGCTGTGGAAACCGCCGCATACGGACAGATTCAGAAATACGTCTGCGACCTGACGGACTATGAATTCCGCGATAAGGTGGATTATATGGGGATTCTGGTCTACGGTGACCATGAGATTTACCTGGATCTTTCGTCCGTTGGGGCGTACAGCAATACGCTGTCTCTCCCGGATCTGGAGGCGGTCTTTGCCGCACCGGAAGCGGATGTACCGGAAGCGGACCGCGGAGCGATCGTGCTTGTCTCGGGAATTGTCTGCATTGGCTCGGTCTGTGCGGCTGTTCTGCTGATCCGGCACGATATGGAAGAACACCGGGAATATCGGAGACGTCTGCGCCTGCGTGAGAAAGAACATATGAAACGGGAACGGATAAGGAGGAACTGAGATGAGCGAGAAGAAGGAAAACAACGGAGAGGGGCTGCCGCCGCTGAACGACAATTTCAGCGTCATGCCGAACGTCCGGCCGTTTACAAAGTACCGCGCAATCGAAATGGCGGTCTGCGGGGTCTGCATCCTCCTCGGGATCCTGTACCTGTACGCGAAGGTGCTGTCCCTCGCGGTACTGATGCCGGTGTATGCGGTGTGCTTCTGTGCGATCCCGATCCTGCAGTATCTTGACGTGAAAGCGAGCGGAAGAACGGGACTGGTCAACTACCTTCCCGCAATCTTCTGGGGCATCCTGTCAGTCGCCGTGATCGTCGCGACGGTGATTTATTTTGTGGGGTAAAAGAATCGGGGAAGAAACTTTTTGAAAAAAGTTTCTTCCCCGAACCCCATCTTCAAAAACTTTCAGACGAATGTGTAATACAAAGAGAGTGCAGATTTGATGTAATAAAACGGCTGTATGTTTCACAGAGGTTCTATTACTCCAAATCTGCACTTTCTCTGCCTGTCCATATAGTATAAAGTTTTTTGAAAGGGGTGTGGGGAAAACTTTTTTTCAAAAAAGTTTTCCCCACAGAACTTTATTTCATCCACTCAACCGTTCCGATGATGCCGGAAGCGGGGATTGCCATGTAGAAGGAGAAGTTGTCACGGACGGCGTTGGCGAGGGTGTTCGAAACTTCGATCACCAGTTCGTTGCTGCCGTCGCGGAGAGCCTTCGAGAGGTCGTAGCGGTACGGCGGGCAGACGCGGACGCCGAGATCTTCGCCGTTGAGCCACAGGTGCGAGGTCTGTCCGACTTCGCCGAGGTCGATGCCGCAGACGTCTGCGGGACGGTCGAACGTGCAGGTGTAGCGGATGCGGCCGGAGAATTCGGCATTGCCGCGGATATCCGTGATGTTCGGAAGTTTGTCTGCGCTGACGTTTTCCGCGAAGACGGTGTAGTTCTTCATGTCCGTGTACGGCGCGGTTTCGATCTTGAACGTCAGGTCGGCTGCTCCTGCGGGAGTCCATGTCTTCTTTTCGTCCATGCTGATCACGCCGATCGCTTCGCGGTCGAAGACCACAATCACGGACTGGTACGGTGTGAGATCAAGCTGCAGTTTTCCACAGGATGTTTTTACAACGGAAACGTCGTCGTTCAGAAGATCGAGCATCACGGCGCCGTCGAGTTCCGCAGCGGAAGCGAGGGTAACGGTGGTGTGGACCGGATCCGTGACGGATTCGTTCACGAACATGTATACTTCTGCCTTGTCGTCGGTGTAGTGGCAGCAGCGGAGCTTCGGGAAACCGCCGTCCACGGTGATATCGCGGTCGAGAAGGATGTTCAGAGACGCGAGCAGATCGGCGGGCTTGCTGTCGGGTTTCATGCGGATGACAAGAACGCCGTCATCCTTGAGCGCTTCAAGCGCTTCTTCGAGCTTTGCGGGGAGAACCTTTGCCGCCGGAACAATCAGACACTGATAGCTCTGCTTTCCGACGCAGAGTTTTCCGTCCTTCGCTTCCGCACGGTAAATGCGGCTGTCAGAGCCGTCAACAAAGCAGTCGGCGGGGAGAATGTCGAAGTCGATGTGCGCGTCGTACAGGATCTTTGCGGGAACCTGTGTGAGCATTGCGTCGCCGTCGTAGTTCATCCATTCGGCGTCGGCGTGATAGAGGATTGCTGCGTCCGCATGGTGAATGCCGCCGGTGAGGAGATGGGATACGCGGTTGGTGTAGGTCATGAGTTTCGAGAAACCTTCGAACTGCGGGTCAAATCCGTTTGCGCCGAAGTGCGGCGGGCAGTCCGGGTCGGGGAACGCGGGAGAGAACGCGTGCGGAACAAAATGATTCACGCCGCGTACGAGCAGATAGTCGAGCAGCCATTTCATCGCGGGGGTGCCTTCCGCCCAGCCGTACGCGCCGAAGACCTCGCACATCGCACGGCCTTCCGTCTGCGTGCCGATGTGGGCGAACGAGGACGCGAGCTTCGCGAGAACGTAGTCGAAGAATTCCGGATTTGCGTTGTTGCCGAAACCGGTCATGGTGTGGATGTAATCGGTCAT
Organism: Clostridia bacterium; assembly: GCA_017398585.1. Classification (GTDB taxonomy): domain Bacteria; phylum Bacillota; class Clostridia; order Oscillospirales; family CAG-272; genus UMGS1696. The sequence goes on along the minus strand of JAFQFS010000012.1, from coordinate 7,846 downwards.
GCCGGGCATGATCTGGTGGAGAACGATGTCGATGCCGCTCATGTGCTGACCGTCGAGGGAACGGAAGTAGTGACCGGCGCTGCATCCGAGGCGGGCGTGGGCGTTCATGTCCTCGATGATGTGACCGATGTACTGTACGCCGTGGGCTTCGCACCAGTCGCCGAGCTGACGGGTGAAGCAGTTGCGGTAAAGCTTCGTGACGGCATCCATGTAGGCGTGGCGGAGGACTTCGGTGTGTTCGCCGAGACCGAACCACAGCGCGGGGAGATACGCGGATGCGTCAAAGCCGACGGATTCGGACATCATGCCGACGATGCGGTCGTTCCACGGGAGCGCGAGACCGGGCATGCCGACGCGGCGGTTGTACATGCCGTAGTCCTTGTCGTGGGAGCCATACCAGTCGTTGCCGAGGGACGGTTCGTCGGAGAAGAAGCCGGCGATGGTGTTTCCGAAGTACTTTTCATAGTGTGCCCAGTGGGATTCGTACACGGCGTCGATCAGCACGCGGACGGATTCCTCGCGGAGCATGTCGATGTAATCGGTCTGGCGGGTACCCTTGCGGGACTTATAGAGGAAGAAGATGCGCCAGCATCCTTCGGGAACGGTGAACTGCAGGAACTTGCCGGATACACCGTCGGTGAGGCAGATCGGTTCCGGAGCGCAGTCTTCGCCCTCACCGGTTCTCGGATAGGCGTAAACGCCGAGGAGGATGTGGTCGGCGTTCGTGTTGTCGGCGGGAAGGAGAGCGTCGGTGAGGGGGCCCATCACGTCCACGTGGCGTTCAACGAGCTGCCACTTGCGGAGTTCGGGGTGATTCTTGATCTGACCGACCGCGTGACCGGTGGGGAAGTGGTCGTCGTCGAGGATCCAGACCTTCATGCCGCGTTTTTCGGATTCCGCGAGGATGATGTCCATGTCGCGCCACCAGCCGTCGCCGCAGAAATCGCGGTGCGGGCGGGATTCCACGCACAGCGCGCGGCATCCGCTCTGATAAATGCGTTCAACTTCCTCGGGGATGGTGTCGGTGTGGTCGCCGTGCTGCCAGTAGAAGGGAAGCATGTAGTTCGCTTCGGTACCGGACAGAACGTCGTTCAGACGGTTGTACATAGAAATACCTCCGGGAGAGTGATTTTTTGTGGGGGAGTTATCGTGGGAACTTTATCAATCCAGCAGATCCTGATATTTTTCGATGATCTTGTCGAACATCTTGAGGGCTGCCTTTTCGAGGCTCTTCAGCTTGGACTGCGAGTTTTCGCAGGAAGTCGCATCGCCGAGGAATCCGCGGATGGTGTCGATCGGAGTGCTGAGGCTCTGGCCGTAGATGTAGGCGTAGTCGAGGTAGACGCCGCTGACGATCAGGTCGAGCATCTGGGACGTTTCGCTGTCACGGGAGTACTTCGCCTTGATTGCGGTTTCAAAGTACGCCGGGGTCACGGTACGGAAGGATTCCGCGCTCATTGCTTCGAGGAACGCGGCGGTGACGTCCGTCTTCTGTGCGGTCACGGGAATGGTGAACGCGGAGCTGCCGTCGTGGATGTAGGAGGTATAGGTTTCCTGTGCTTCGTTCAGCTTGGGCATGGGGATGATGCCGAAGGCGTCGTCCATGTCGCGCAGGTAGTCGATGCCGCCGAGCATCCAGGTTGTGAAGACGGCTTCGTGCTTCTTCATGATGTCCATGATCTGGTCGTTGTTATTGGGCGTGCGGAGGGTGTTGTTGTTTTCAAACAGCAGCTTGTGCATCTTTTCGGTGAATTCCACCATGCGTTCGCTGGTACCGTTGTAAATGTACGTGCCGTCGTCCGTCTTGGCGATGTATTCGATCTTTGCTGCGCCGAAGAAGGAGTCCGCGCCGAGGGTCTTCGTGTCGGTGAAGAAGTGACCGAACGTGTCGCCTTCGTTCGCGATGCCGTCGCCGTTGGTGTCGGTGTAGATCGGTTCGCAGAGGGCTGTCATTTTGTCGAGCGTCCATTCGCCTTCGTTTACGATGTCGTAGAGGTTTTCGGAACCGTTGTAGTATTCGTCGAACAGGGTTTTGTTGAAGAACATCGAGAACGTGCCGGAGATCATCGTCTGGCTCAGTTCGCCCATCATGACGTAGTTGTTGCCGTTGAGGTTGGTGGTTTCAAGGAACGCCTGGTTGTACCACGGCGCGTCGAAATCGAGGTAGGGGAGCGTGTTCAGCGGCAGGAACATGTTGTCGACAACGAGGGGCATGGTGTTGTACATCGCGTTGCCGATCAGGTCGTAGTCGTCGGAGCCTGCCGTGACGGACGCACGGATGGTGTTGCCCGCGCCGCTGTGACGGCTCAGACCGGTGTCGAGAATGAGGTTCATCGTGACGTTCAGACGTTCCTGGACGGCGAGATTGCGGGAGAAGACAGCGTCGTTAACGACGTCACCGGTCATTTCTTCCGCGCTGAATTCCATCAGGGTATCCTTGTCGCCGCCGCGGGAGAAGACGCGGACTTCGGTACCGTCAAAATTCAGATCGGCCGGAAGGGAGTCTGCGACTTCGGAACGGCCGTTGCCCTTCGGTTCTTCGGGGATGGGTTCGGTTTCTTCGGCGGTGCCTGCGGAAACCTGTGCGGAGGTATCCGCGGGAGCGGTTTCTTCGTTGGTGCCGCCGCTGCTGCAGGAGATGAGTCCGGCAGCCATAAAGCAGGCGAGAAGCCATGCGAGGATGCGGGTTGATTTTTTCATGGGAAACTCCTTTGTAGGGTGATATATAATATTGATTCATTATAGCACAATTTGTAAGGAAAGTGGAAGATGCCGGGAAAATAATGCGGAAAAATTTCGGAAACACATGTGTTGCATTTTGTCATGTTCCGGTCATTCTATGATATAATACCGCAGGAAAGTGGTCACTTTGGGAACTGTTTAGTTACCAAATGTGAAGTTCCGCTTACTTTATGCTATAATTGGTGTGAAATTCATTCCATGGAGGTACATATGAAAACACTCGAAGACCTGTTTTTCGGGAACAACATTCCGTTTCAGCTTCCGGCGATCGATCGTGAAACCTACCGGTGCCTGATTGAACAATACGAAAAAGTCGACAAGCCGTTTCGGGAGAGCATGACGGAAGAACAGGAGAAACTGTACGAGGAAAGCATGAACGCCTATCAGGACCTCGTTTCATCCAATCTGTGCGACGCGTTCATCCGCGGATTCCGTATGGGCGCACGGGTGATGCTGGAGGTTCTCGGCGACGAACGAAGCCCCGCCTGACAATAAAAAAGGCGTCCCGCATCGCATCCAATCTGCACGGCACTCCGTCTGTCCATATAGTATAAAGTTTTTGAAGAGGGGGTCGGGGAGAAACTTTTTTCAAAAAGTTCCTCCCCGATAACTCCATTTCATTCATCCAGCGCGCGGTCGAGGTAGTCGCTCAGCCGGAGCAGGACTTCGATCATCTGATCCGCGACGTCCTCGTCGAGGTCGGAGCTGACTTCATACAGCATGTTCCGCACGAAGTCGAGGTACTTCCGGTTTGCCGCTTCCCCCGTTTCCGTGAGACGTACGTAAATCACACGCCGGTCCTCCGCGGAATATTCGCGGTCGAGGAAGCCCTTTTTTACCAGCACGTTCACTGCTGTGGTGAGCGACGCCGGCGAGAGATGCAGATACCGCGCGATTTCCGCCATCGTACTGCGGGAATCTGCCTGCAGGCACGCGACAGCTTCGACTACGTGCAGCTCGCGGATGGAGAGATCGGGCGAGCAGACGCGGCGGAGACACTGCTCCTCCTGCGAGATCAGCCGCAGAGCACTGTGGAGAAAATAGTCGTTGAGGATGTCGATCTGTTTTTTGTTCATATCGGTCCGTTCTTTCTTTTTGGTTTGCATATGTTTACTGTTTTATTCTCTTATATTTTATCATTAAAACAATTGGGATTCCACCCTTTTTTGAAAATAATTTAAAATTTTTTTTGTTTTTGCGGAACTTTTTTCTTTTTCCGTTCGTCTAACCGGAAGAAGCGGCAGGATCGGCCGCCTTTCCGTCGGTTCCGCAGATAATTTTACAATATTATAATAAAATGACGCAAAATTCCTCTTGATAATTTATCCGGGTATGGTATAATTATTGTGTATCGTCTGAATCCATCCCCGTCCATTGCGGCGTGACCGCACATCACGGATCCATCGGACAGACATTCAAACTTTTTATGGAGGTCAACATGAAACTCTCAAGACGCATTTTATCCGCGTTTCTTGCCATTCTGATGGTATGCTCCGTCATCACCGTCGTCAGTGCGGCAAACGTCACCTTCACCGACGTATCCGGACACTGGGCATGGACCGGCGGACAGATCCAGTACCTCGTTGACAAGGGTGTCCTCAATGGGTACAAGCAGTCCAACGGCACCTACAAATTCGTACCCGACGGTCAGGTTACCCGTGCGGAATTCATCAAGATGCTTGATGAAACCTTCGGTCTGACCACAACCGCAAGCATCAGCTACAGCGACGTAAAGACGACCGACTGGTTCCACCCCTACTTCGCAAAGGCTGCTGCTCAGGGCTATCTTCTCAACTACGGCACGTCCGTAAACCCCAACGGCCAGATCACCCGTGAAGAAGCGATCTCGCTTCTCGTCCGTTATCTGGACCTGCCCGCAAACGAAAAAGCGGCAACCACATATTTCTCCGACTACTACTCCATTTCCGAAAACTACCGTGACTACGTTCTCTGCGGCATCTACGCCGGTCTGACCGACGGTTACAACGAAGGCGGCGGAAAAGTCTTCAAGCCGAAGAACACCCTGACCCGTGCGGAAGCGCTCACCATCCTTTACCGTGCGGCAGGCTGTATCTTCAACCTGAACGCATACTCCCGTGACAGCGGCGCAGCTGCCACCAACAACGTCATTACCCGCGGCGGCGTGATTCTCAACGGCATCAATCTTCAGGGCCGCGTTATTATCAGCGAAGGCGCGACTGCAGGTACCGTCAGCCTCTCCGGCTGCTCCGTTGCCGATACCCTTGAAGTCCGCGGCACCGCAGATGTGACCCTCGATGACTGCAAGATCAAGAACATCGTGATCACCAACGGCTGCAAGCTTTCTCTCCTTAACGGCACCGAAGTTGAAAACATCACCGTTTACGGCAAGTCCACCATCGGTGTGTATTCCGGCATTACCCTCGGCGTTCTCGACATCGGCTACGGTGCGGACAAGACCTCTGTGACCGGCGACGGCGCGATCAAGATGGCATACATCAATGCGTCCGGCTTCACGTCCTCCATGGTTCCGTCCGAATTCCAGATCGGCAACAACCTCACCGCAACTTTCGCAGGTTCGCAGTACCAGGGCTCCAGTGATGCACAGGAATCCTTCACCATGACTCCGTTTATCACTTCCGACAGCTCCAACTACTACCTCAACCTGTTCCCGGCCGTTGACGGTAAGGTATACTACTACTTCACCAACGGCGCAAACGCTCCCACCACCGCAAAATACGACTCTTATTATGATCAGTCCTCTTTCACTGGTATGATTACTGTCAAGGCGGGCGAAATCAAGACCGAAAAGACCTATTCCGCAAACTCCGTCAAGAACTTCGAATATGTGGTTCTCCAACTTCAGGCGGACGGCAGAAAGTACGCGCCAGTTCTGATCCCGAACACCAATACGGACGGTACCGGTTTCACCACCGTACCCTATCTCGCCGATGAAACCACTGTTAAGTTTGTTGCTAGTGAAGGCGGTACGCTGTACTGGTACTACTCCAAGTCCGGCGAAAAGATGACGCAGGCGGAATTCCTCAAGAATTATTCGAACACCGACAACGCACTCCGTAACAGCAGCACCGGCATCGTTTCCGGTCGTACGCAGAGCATCAGGCTTGAATCCAAGTACCTCAAGAATTACGACTACGTTGTCCTGATGTTCAAGAATACGGCAGGCTCCTATTATACGCCCGTTGTGGTTTCCGCAGGGGACAACGGCTTCGCGGAAGGTCCGGCACTCAAGAGCGTCGGCACCGTAGCCTTCAAGACCACGGTCTCCGGCGAACTGTATTACTACTACGCTGAAGAAGCAGATCTGCCCGCACCGGAAGACTACAAGGCGGAATACAACCGTGCGGATGAAGCGAAACGCATGGATGTAAAGAAGAACTCCGCAGATACATTTACTTATGATCCCGATGAAAGCGAAGATTACCCCTATCTCATCATCGCGATCAAGAACAGCGACGGCGAATGGATGCAGCCCGTAGCGCTGAACATTGACTTCCGTACCGGATTCAAGGAAGAGCCGTATGTATATGACGAAACCACGATCAAGTTCGAGACGGAAGATGACGGTGAAGTCAGATACTATTACACCAAGAGTGAAACCGTTCCGTCTGCGGAAGGCTTCAAGTCCGCTTATTCCGATGCTGCAAATAAGTACAAGGATGAAGTGAATGTAGACGGTGACTACACGGAAAAGATCGAGTACAGCCAGACCTACGCGCAGAACTATCCTTACATGGTATTCATGTTCATTGACGACCAGGAAAACGAATACACACCGGTGATCGTTGAACTGGATACTACGGCAAACACCGGATTCAAGAACCTTCCGTATATTCAGAAGGATAAGGTCTACTTCATGACCGAAGAGGACGGTGAAGTATGGTATTACTTCTCCAGGGACGGTTCCGCAGTCGCAAGCTCCGAATTCGAAGAATACTACGACGAAGTAAGCAAGGGTTATCTGTACGGTCAGGAAGATGCGGTCGGCGGCAAACTCAACTACTTCGAAATCGACGAGGATGTTGACTTCGAAAAGTATCCTTATCTTGTTATCGCCTTCCTTTCCGAAGACAATGACGACGATGACGATCGCAAGTTCAATTATCCTGTAATTCTCGATGTTGAAGACGCGGATATCAGCGGTACTGGTCTGAGCGTGGACGGTGTGGATGAATCGGAAGTTTGCTTCACCACGCTGATGGAAGGCAGAGTCTACTACTACTTCACTGACGAAAAGCCTTCCGTAAGCAACAGCAATTTCGAAAGACGGTATGACGACGCATCATCCTCCGACAAGGACGACTATAGCTGTGACGAGGATGAAGAATTCGAAGTGGACTACGACGAAGACGACGATTACAGATATCTTGTAATCTGCGTGGAAGTCGAAGACAGTGACGGCGATGAACACTTCCTCAATCCTGTGGTCGTCAACCTGTCCGACTTTACTTCCACGGAAGATGATGACGACGATGACGCGACGACCTCCAAGACCGGTCTTTCTCTGAAAGACGTGGATATCCGCGATCATGTCATCACCCTTGACGCGGAATATTCGGGAGAAGTTACCGTTTTCCTCTATGTGGACGGCAAGAGTTCCTCCACGATCGGTTCCTTCGACGTTTCGAAGAATGACACGGTTGAATTCGACTACAGCAAGCAGAGTGCCGGCATCAAGCTCCTGGTCGGTATGGGCAGCGATGTTGAAATCGTATTCCAGCTCGTGAACGGCGACGAAACCTACAAGAAGGAAAAGGTTCAGGTATTTGAATAATCCCCGGTAACCGGCAGGGCAGTCCAGAGATGGACTGCCCTGTTTTTTGGTGTCAGAAAAAACTTTCAAAAAAACGAAAAAACTTTCAAAAAGGTATTGACAAAGGGAAACGGCTGTGATATAATATCATCCGTCGGCAGGGAAAACCTAAAGACGAAGAAACTGCAAAGCATGGCGGAGGTCGCGAAGCGAACTCCGGAAGCTGCGAAGTAGATTCAATGGAAGCATAGCTCAGTTGGGAGAGCATCTGCCTTACAAGCAGAGGGTCATAGGTTCGAGCCCTATTGTTTCCATCAACTTGCACAGCAAGTTGAATAAGGCCTGGTAGTT
>JAFQFS010000094.1 GCA_017398585.1 Clostridia bacterium | reverse complement strand
TTCGCGGACGAGGGGACGGTTCTTGTACAGGATAAAATCGCCGTCAACAGTCGAGGTTACGTCTTTCTTATCAACAATCCATTCTGCCATTTCTTGTAATTCCTTTCTTAATAATATAGTTAGCTAATTTTTATTATAATATATTTCCGTCCCTCTGTCAAGAACTATCGTATGGCTTTTCAGGGAAATCAATTTTTGCGGGGGAAAAACTTTTTGAAAAAAGTTTTTTCCCACGAATCAAAAATCTCTATTCAGTTCTGTCTCAGATAACGTTCGAGCCATGCGACGCCGAGGTCGAAGGCTTCGTACAGGCCGGTCTTCATCGCTTCCTGCACCACGCGTTCCTTCTTTGAAACATTCGGGTCGGTTTTGAGGAGCTGGAGGTAGACCTTATCCGGAACCTTCTTTCCTTTGTATTCGGTTTCGGACATGATGATCATCTGAAGTATATATTTGTCGGATACGTTGCCGTAGCATATTACATTGTCTTCGCGGACGAGGGGACGGTTCTTGTACAGGATAAAATCGCCGTCAACAGTCGAGGTTACGTCTTTCTTATCAACAATCCATTCTGCCATTTCTTGTAATTCCTTTCTTAATAATATAGCTAGCTAATTTTTATTATACTATATTTCCGTCCCTCTGTCAAGAACTATCGATGGCTTTTCAGGGAAATCAATTTTTGCGGGGGAAAAACTTTTTGATAAAAGTTTTTCCCCCGTCCCCCCATTTCAAAAACTTTCAAACAAAATAAATATGCGGAGTACAGTGCATATCCATAATAAATACCCGCTCGGTTTGCTGTTTTTATCCGCTTAAAGGTTTTTCGGAGGGGTTCGGGGAACCCTTTTTCCCCAAAAAAGGGTTCCCCGAAAAAATTTGATTTTCCCGGATGGCTTTTTGGAAGAAGTTTACTTTCGTCCGAGTTCCGCAAGTGCGCCGGTCAGCGCATGGATATCCGACATTTTATTGAAATACGAAACGCCTGCGCGGACGGAACCGTTTTCGAAACTGCCGACCGTCCGGTGGGCGAGCGGTGCACAATGGTACCCTGTCCGTACGCAGATACCGCGGGAAGCAAGATGTGCACCGACCTCCGCCGGGGAATATCCGTTCACACGGAAGCCGACGACAGAACCGACGCTTTCGCCGGAAACCGTCACGCCGCCAAGTACGGAAAGACGGTCGGTCAGTTCGGAGGTCAGCGTACATTCGTGGAGGTGTATCTCCTGCAGACCGGTACGGCGGACAAAGCGGATCCCCGCGAGAAGCCCGGCGACAGCAGGCAGCGGAAGCGTCCCGGCTTCGAGCCGTTCGGGCAGTTCCTCCGGCATGACGGCATCGAGAGAATGGATTCCGGCACCACCCTCAAGGATCGTATTATAGCGGACATCCGGCGCGGAAATGAGCATTCCGACGCCCATCGGTGCGAACAGCCCTTTGTGTCCGGGCATACAGAGTGCAGTGATGTTCATCCGGTGCAGATCGATCGGCAGATGCCCCGCACTCTGCGAGGCATCCACGATAAAGTGCAGTCCGTACTGCGCGCAGAAATGCCCGATCGTTTCGATCGGAAGAATGTGCGAACAGATATTGGACTGATGTGTTGCAAGAACGATGCGGGTGTCGGGACGCAGTTTACTCCGGATGTTTTCAATGATTTCGTCCTCGTCACCGGAGGCATCATAAATATCGTATTCCGCAAGACCGGCATCCGCAAGACCGGCAACCGGACGATATGCGGCATTATGAGCATAATTGTCGATGAGAATATGGCATCCCGCCTCTGCCAGTCCCTTGACAGCATAGTTCAGCGCATGAGTGGCGTTCATGGTGAACACGACGCGTTCCGGTTCCGCACCAAAGAGTTCGGCGGCAGCCGTCCGGCAGTCAAATACCAGCTCCGCGGCAGCATTTGACAGTCTGTGCGACCCCCGGCCCGGATTTCCGCCGGCTTTCCGCATGGCATCGGATGCGGCACGCAGGACTTCTTCCGGCTTCGGATAGGTCGTAGCGGCGTTATCGAGGTAAATTGTCCTCATCGTCCGCCCCTCCCGATGACATCTCCGTAAACGATCCCCTTTCTGTCCAGCAGCCGGGTCACTTCCTCCACATCCGCACAATTCAGTCTCAGTCCGACCGAACATCCGTGACGGGTCACCGACGGATCCACGGATACGACCTCCGTTTCCATCCGCTCAAACGCTGCGGTACGGCGCGCCTTCTCCGCTGCCGTCCGTGTTTTCATTGCAAGAATGCAGTCTGGCATATTGGTTTCCTTCCTTTGTTTGTATAGTACTGCCGTTTACAGAATATGCAGATGCTGCAGAAAACGTGACTCTGCAGAAAACCGGAACTTTGTCCGTCTTTTTTCCCGATAGCCCTTGCAATGTACGGAATTACGTGGTATAATGTAGTGTAGAAGAATATCGAAACGCTATGATGAAGAGTGTATCACATCAGAGCCGCATGCAGAGAGCGGAAACCGGAAGGCTGGAAGTTTCCGCTGCGCCGCCGTCTTACTTTCACTTCATCGCGGAACGGTCCCGTTCCGCAGCGGACCGGGTGAACCAGGAGTAGTCCGGTACGGTTCGGAACCGTTACTCTCCGAACAAGTCTATGCTGTCCCCTTCGCGGAGACGGTGTATTCTTCAAGAGCCGTGTTTCGGCACGGAATCCGGGTGGTACCGCGGCAGTTCTGTCGTCCCTTTTGTCCAGTTTCAGCAGGACAAGGGGACTTTTTTATTGCCCCGCACCGCCTTCCCACAGAAAATTCAGAAAGGATTCATACACAACATGAGAGAAACCCTTGAAAAAATCAAGGCCGAAGCGCTGGAAGCCCTTTCCGCTCCTTCGGCAAACATCGAGGATCTTAGAATCAAGTACCTCGGCAAAAAAGGCGAGCTGACCGCCGTTCTCCGCGGCATGGGCAAGCTGTCCGCCGAAGAACGTCCGGTCATCGGTCAGCTTGCAAACGATATCCGCGCGGAAATCGAAGCGAAGATCGAACAGATGACCGCAGAACGCCGCGCACGTGAAATCGAAGAAAAGCTCGAAGCCGAAAAGCTCGACGTTACCATCCCCGGCGACAAGATCGCACAGGGTCACTTCCATCCCCTCTCCCTCGTACAGCGTCAGCTCGAAGAAATTTTCCTCGGCATGGGTTATTCCATCGTGGAAGGTCCCGAAGTTGAACTCGACTACTACAATTTCCAGGCGCTCAACATTCCGAAGGATCACCCCGCACGTGACACGCAGGACACCTTCTATATCACCGAAAATATTCTCCTCCGTTCTCAGACTTCCCCGGTTCAGGCACGTACCATGGAAGTCCAGAAGCCGCCGATCAAGATCATTTCCCCCGGCCGTGTTTACCGCTCCGACGCCGTTGATGCAACCCACTCTCCCCTGTTCCATCAGGTAGAAGGTCTTGTTGTTGACAAGGGCATCACCATGGGCGACCTCAAGGGTACCCTTGAAATGTTCGCAAAGACCATGTTCGGCGAAGAAACCAAGATCCGTTTCCGTCCGCACCACTTCCCGTTCACCGAACCTTCCGCGGAAGTTGACGTTTCCTGCTTCGTCTGCGGCGGCAAGGGCTGCCGTCTCTGTAAGGGCGAAGGCTGGATCGAAATCCTCGGCGCAGGTATGGTTCACCCGAACGTTCTCCGTATGTGCGGCATTGATCCCGAAATTTACAGCGGTTTCGCGTTCGGTATGGGCGTAGAACGTATCGCGATGCTCAAGTACCGCATCGACGACATGCGTCTCCTCTACGAAAACGACGTAAGATTCCTTAATCAGTTCTGAGAAACAAATGAAGTTTCTCGGGGAAAACTTTTTTGAAAAAAAGTTTTCTGAGGCTGCGCAGCAGACTCGTCCGAACACCCTTTCAAAAAACTTCAGACAGTTGTGTTGACGAAGTAAGTGCAGATTTACAGTTATAAAATTTTGATAAGCTGCACCGCCGTTCCGGTGTTCCAAATCTGCACCTGCCCCCGTCTGCCCGTTTCGTCCGAAAGTTTTTGAAGATGGGGTTTGGGGAAGGAACTTTTTTCAAAAAGTTCCTTCCCCAAGAAATAAAAATTAATTAATTATATCAGAGAGGTGCAGTTATGTTTGTTATTGGTATTGCCGGCGGCACTTGCAGCGGCAAGAGCACGCTGACTGAAAAACTGGAAGCCTATTACGGAAGCAAGTGCAAGGTCCTCCATATGGACGCTTACTTCCGCCGCCCCTCCATCACCACGATCGCTCCCATTACCGGCATCGAATACGTGGAACACAATCATCCCGACGCTCTCTATCTGGACAATCTCTACCATGATTTCGGCGAAGCGATCGCTTCCGACGTACAGCTCGTCATCATTGAAGGACTGTTCGCGCTGTATCTCCCCGAAATCCGCGAAAAACTCGATCTGAAAATTTTTGTCGACCTCGACAGCGACGAACGCCTCGTCCGCAGAATCAAGCGGTTCACCTCCCGCGGCCAGACGTTCGAGGAAGTCACCGACCGCTACATCGACACGGTCCGCTTCCGTCACAACGAACTCATTGAACCCACCAGATGGCACGCCGACATGGTCGTCAACGGTATTTTCAAGGAAAAGACCGTGAACATCCTGACGACGTACATCGATTCGATGCTATAAGTGAATTGAATAATTGGGGAAAACTTTTTTGAAAAAAAGTTTTCCCCAAGCCCCTTTCAAAAAACTTCAGACTATTGTTTGGACATAGTATGTGCATAGCGCTGGTTACAAAAAATTCTGTTGGCTGCGCTGACGGTTTTGTTTTCCGGATCTGCACCCATCTTTAACTGTCCGTTTCGTTTGAAAGTTTTTGAAGATGGGGTTTGGGGAAGGAACTTTTTTCAAAAAGTTCCTTCCCCAAGAAACCCAATTAAAATAAGAAAGGTATATATACCATGCAGCTTTCCATGAAATGGCTCGCTGACTACACTGATGTCAGCGATATTACGATAAAAGATTACTGCGACCGGATGACCATGTCCGGCAGCAAGGTTGAAGGTTACGAAGAAATCGGTACCGACATTTCCGGCGTTGTCTGCGGCAAAATCCTCGAGATCTCCCGTCACCCGAACGCAGAACGTCTCGTCATCTGCAAGGTCGACGTCGGCATCGATGCTCCCATCCAGGTCATCACCGCTGCGACCAACGTATTCGAAGGTGCGGTTGTTCCCGTTGCCCGCGACGGTGCACACCTTCCCGGTGACGTGAAGATCAAAAAGGGCAAGCTCCGCGGTGAAGTTTCTGAAGGTATGTTCTGCTCCATCGCTGAACTCGGCCTCTCCCTCAACGATATGCCCGGCGCCATCGAAGACGGCATCCTGATCCTCAATCACGTCGGTCTCGACGACATCCCGCTCGGCGCAGACATGGTCGAAGCGCTCGGTCTCCGCGACACCATCGTGGAATTCGAAATCACCTCCAACCGTCCCGACTGTCTCTCCGTTCTCGGTCTCGCGCGCGAATCCGCCGTTACCTTCGGCAAGGAACTGAACATCGCAACCCCGAAGCACGAATACGCGTCCGCTGACGGCGACGACATCTCCAACTATCTCAACGTTACCATCACCGACACTGAACACTGCTACCGCTACTCCTCCCGCGTGGTCAAGAACGTCAAGATCGCTCCCTCCCCGCTGTGGCTGAGAATGAAGCTCCGCGCGTCCGGCGTACGTCCGATCAACAACATCGTTGACATCACCAACTACGTCATGCTCGAATACGGTCAGCCTATGCACGCATTCGACTACCGCTGCCTCGACGGCGCTGCCATCAACGTCCGCAAGGCGGAAGACGGCGAAAAGTTCATCTCCCTTGACAGCATCCCGCACGACCTCGACTCCACCATGCTCGTGATCGCCGACAGCAAGAAGGCGGTTGCTCTGGCAGGCGTTATGGGCGGCGAAAACAGCGAAATCACCGACGAAACCGCGACCGTTGTCTTCGAATCCGCGACCTTCCATCCGGGTAATGTCCGTGTGACCGCAAAGAAGCTCGGTATGAGAACCGAATCCTCCGCACGTTTCGAAAAGGGTCTTGACTGCGAAAACACCATGCCCGCTCTCGACCGTGCGTGCGAACTCGTTGAACTTCTCGGTGCAGGTGAAGTTGTCGGCGGTACCATCGACGTTTACCCGACCAAGAAGGAAAAGGCAACCCTCGCACTCGACGCTGACGTAATCAACAACTTCCTCGGCGTAAAGCTTACCCAGGAATACATGGCGGAAACCCTCCGCAAGCTCGACTTCGAAGTTTCCGACGACCTCAAGACCGTTACGGTTCCCTTCTTCCGCGATGATGTCCGCTGCATGAATGACCTCGCCGAAGAAATCATCCGTATGTTCGGCTACAACGAAATCCAGTCCACTCTTTCCAACTCCGCAAGCCCGACCGTCGGTGCAAGAACCGAACGTCAGAGCTTCGACGTACGTCTCCACGACATGCTTGTGGGTATGGGCTTCAATGAAATCGAAACGTTCTCCTTTGTTTCCCCGTCCTACTATGACAAGATCCGCCTTGCCGCTGACGACAGCCGCCGCAAGTGCGTTGTGATCTCCAACCCGCTCGGTGAAGACACCTCCGTTATGCGTACGACCGCTCTTCCGTCCATGCTGAAGGTTCTCGCAGACAACTACAGCGTGAAGAACCGTGACATGCTCCTGTTCGAAAACGCAAAGGTATACCTTCCCACCACGGAAAACGAACTTCCGGACGAACCCGCACGTCTGACCATCGGCTTCACCTCCACCGATGACAAGGTCGGCTTCTACCGTATGAAGGGTTATGTGGAAGCCGTACTCGCAATCGCAGGCATCGCAAATGCAGCCTTCAAGTCCTGCAAGACCGAACCGGCCTTCCATCCGGGCCGCTGCGCGGAAATCTTCGTTGGCGATGTCAGCCTCGGCGTATTCGGTGAGGCACATCCGGAAACTGCGGAAAACTACGGCATCGGCTGCAAGGTTTACCTCGCTGAACTCGCTCTCGACGCGATCTACGACGCACGCCGCACCGAAATCCGCTATGTCTCCATCCCGAAGCATCCGGCGATCGAACGTGACTTCTCCTTCGTCTGTGACGAAGAAGTGGAAGCAGGCTCCGTTGCAGCGGTCATAGGGGCTGCCAACAAGCTCGTTGCAAGCGTTGAACTGTTCGACATCTACCGCGGTCCCCAGATCGGCGAAGGCAAGAAGAGCATGTCCTATGCCGTTATGCTCCGCGGCGAAGACAAGACCCTGACCGACACCGAAGCCGACGAAGCGGTTGCTGCCATCCTCGGCGCCCTCGAAAAGGAACTCGGAGTTAAGTTAAGATAATTTTCTCGGGGAAACCTTTTTGCAAAAAGGTTTCCCCGAACCCCTTCCAAAAAACTTCAATCTATTGTGACAACAAAGTTTGTGCAAATTTTTAGAAAGGATATTCGATTATGCTGACTTATCCTATGACCATTGCGGGTGTGGATCGTGCGCTGCCGATCTGCCCGCTGAATGCGAATCTTGCGATCGGTGCGTTCGTTATTTTCGGAGATCCGGAACTGACGACCGCGGCAGCGGACGCTCTGCTGAAGATCGCGCCGGAATATGATTACATTATCACAGCCGAAGCAAAGGGCATTCCGCTCGCTCATGAAATGGCGAGACTTGCGGGAAACCAGAAGTATTTTGTTGCGCGCAAGAAGGCGAAAGCGTACATGAGCGGCGTATTTGAAGTGAAGGTTCAGTCCATCACGACGGCGGGCGAACAAAGCCTGTACCTCGACAAGGCGGATGCGGAACTCATGAACGGCGCGAAGATCCTCATCGTGGATGACGTGATCTCTACCGGGGAATCCCTTGCGGCGGTCGAACAGCTCGTCAATGCCGCAGGCGGGAACATCGTCGGAAAGATGGCGATCCTTGCCGAAGGCGATGCGCAGGTACGCGACGACCTCATTTACCTCGAAAAACTGCCTCTGTTCCATCCGGACGGAACGGTCATCGAAGGTACCATCCACTGATTTTTCGGATCGGGGAGACTTCCCGTGCGGAAACGTGCGGAGTTCCCCGGTCTTTCTGTTATTTTGTCATGACTTTCTTACATTTCCGTAACGGGGAAATTCTTGACAAACCTACGGTTGTGTTATATAATTATAGGTACGAAAAATTCACTACGGCAATATACCGTTAACCAACGGAGGCAAATTCTCATGGCAAATACCCAGCACGGTGGAATCTCCATCGAACTCGAACACATTTTCCCCATCATCAAAAAATGGCTCTATTCCGAAAAGGAGATCTTCCTGCGTGAAATCACATCCAACGCGTGCGACGCGATCACCAAGCTCCGCCGTCTCATCTCTCTCGGCGAAGCAAAGGACATCAAACTTGATGCGAAGATCAAAGTCGTCCTCGACAAGGATGCATCCACGCTGACCGTCATCGACAACGGCATCGGCATGACGGAAGAAGAAGTCAAGAAATATATCTGCCAGATCGCCCTTTCCGGTGCGCTCGACTTTATCCAGAAGTACGAAGGGGAAAGCACCGAGGCCGGTCAGAACGGCATCATCGGTCACTTCGGTCTCGGTTTCTATTCCTCCTTCATGGTCAGCGACACCGTTGACGTGATCACGAAGTCCTACACCGGCGCTCCCTGTGTAAAGTGGACCTGCGGTGAGGACGGCAACTACGAAATCGAAAACGATTACGATGACGAAGACGACCTCCTCGACGGATTCGGCACCGCAGTCGTCATGCACATCAACGACGAAGGAAAGGAATTCCTCTCTGAATACAAGCTGAAGGAAGTTCTCGGCAAGTACTGCGCTTTCATGCCCGTACCGATCTTCTTCGAAGACGAAAACGCGGAAGAACCGGCGGAATCCGAAGAAAACGAACCGAAGGAACCCCAGCCTGTCAACGATACCGAGCCTCTGTGGCAGAAGAACCCGTCCGAATGCACCGACGAGGAATACAAGGACTTCTACCGCAAGGTCTTCTCCGACTGGAAGGAACCCCTGTTCCACATCCATCTCAAGGCAGATTACCCGCTGAACTTCAAGGGTATCCTCTACTTCCCTCGCATCTCCAACGAATACGAAAGCCTGGAAGGACAGGTCAAACTGTTCTACAATCAGGTATTCGTTGCGGACAACATCAAGGAAGTCATTCCGGAATATCTGCTGATGCTCAAGGGCGTCCTCGACTGCCCCGAACTCCCGCTGAACGTTTCGAGAAGCTATCTCCAGAACAGCGGATATGTCTCCAAGATTTCTGCACACATCACCAAGAAGGTGGCGGACAAGCTGAACCAGATGTTCACGAACGATCGTGAAAACTTCGAATCCATCTGGCGCGACCTGAAGACCTTCGTCGAATACGGCTGTATGCGCGACCGGAAGTTCTACGACCGTGTGAACGCGAATATCCTGTTCGAGAAGTGCGGCGGCGGTTTTGTTACCCTCGACGAATACCTGGAATCCGCTAAGGAAAAGCACGAAAACAAGATTTACTACGCGAACGACGCAACCGCACAGTCGAAGTACATCTCCATGTTCACAGCGGAAGGCATCGACGTGATCCTGCTTGACCGCGTGATCGACACGCAGTTCATCCACACGATCGAACAGAACCGCGAAAGCGTGAAGTTCTGCCGCATCGACGCGGAAGTTGCGGACGTTCTCAAGGCGGACGGTGACAAGACGGAAAACACCGCCGTTGCCGATCTGTTCAAAAAGATCGCCGGCGATTCCACCAAGGTGGAATTCGACCGTCTCAAGGACGCGT
This sequence comes from Clostridia bacterium, assembly GCA_017398585.1. Classification (GTDB taxonomy): domain Bacteria; phylum Bacillota; class Clostridia; order Oscillospirales; family CAG-272; genus UMGS1696. The sequence goes on along the minus strand of JAFQFS010000094.1, from coordinate 45,829 downwards.
CCACGCCGGCACTCCTCAATATCTCCGAAGAAGCGCGCCGCATGAACGACATGATGAAGCTCTACAACATGGGCGCTGGCATGCCGCTCGAACAGACGCTCATCCTCAACACAGCGTCCCCGCTGGTTGACAAGATGACCGGTCTCGTGGACAGCGGAAACAACGAACTTGCAGAAACCATCGCACGGCAGATCTACATGCTCTCCTCCCTGTCTCAGAGACCGCTCACTGCGGAAGAACTGGTGGCATTCCTGAACGACAGCTACGATATTTTAGGTAAACTGTAATGGCACGCGGCGGCGACGAGGAAATCTTCCGGAGAAATCTGACTCTTCTGGAAAGTGCGGCGGCGAGTCTCTCGGTGATCCGCACGGGTGTGTACCACGAAGCAGCGGTCTTCGCGAAGCAGAAGTACGGCACGCTGACGCCGGACGAAATCGCGCGAATATACCGTACTCAGTTTGGCAATACTCCGGTTGGGCTGGTATCACCGGACTTTGCGCAGTTCTGTGGGGAATTCACGGACGCCGGAAGCTTCGGCTTCATCGACACCTACGCGGACGACGACGAAAACCCCGTGGACACCGCGCGGATCGCGTACATGCAGAATACGTTTTCCGACCGTGCCTACCGGATCTTTGAGCGTGTGTTCGAACGGGTAGCAGCAAACTATTACCCCGGCTTCCGCGAAGTCTGCGAGGAAGTCTACTACGGACGCTGCAGCTACGGCATCCTGCCGGTCTCAAGTTCCGCAGACGGTCCCCTGCTTTCCTTTCACAAGCTGCAGTCAAAGTACGACCTGAAGATCGCACTGGAAGCGGACGTGGAGATGAACGACGACACCGTCATGCGGTTCGCTCTTCTGAAAAAAGGGCTCGGTACCCTGCCGGGATCCATCCCGGATCTGTGCGGCGCGTGGCGTTATATGGATCTCTCCGTCGTCATCACGGACAGTATGAAGACCGGCGCGTTTCTCTCCTCCTGCGAAGTGTTCGGTGCGAAAATTCTGAACATTACCTCCGCTCCGAATGCTTTCGCGACCAACGACTATTACGGCGAACATCCCGCTCTTACCCTTCAGCTCGACATCACCTCTGCCGATCTGGAATCCCTGTACATTTTCCTTGAGGCGTCGCACATCCGGTACGACGTCTCGGGAATCTACGATATACTGACCTGACGTTTTCTGAAATATAATAACGAAAGGATATAACTATTATGGAAGATTACAAGAAGAGATACCTCGAATGGCTGGAATCCGACGTGGTAGACGAAGATACCAAAGCGGAACTCCGTGCAATCGAGGACGACGAAGACGAAATCGAATTCCGGTTTGGTTCCTACATGGAATTCGGTACCGGCGGTCTTCGCTCCAAAATGAGCGCGGGCTGCGCAATGATGAACGTATACACCGTTGCTCAGGCGACCGAAGGTGTGGCACGTGCCATCGAATCGCTCGGCGGCAACGAAAAGGAACGCGGCGTGATCATCGGCTGTGACAGCCGCAACAACTCTGCTCTCTACGCGAGACGCTGTGCGGAAGTCCTGACCGCACACGGCATCAAAGTGTATCTGTTTGATGAACTCCGCCCGACTCCCATGCTCTCTGCCGGTGTACGCCACTTCGGCTGCATCGCAGGTATCAACATCACCGCGTCCCACAACCCGTCCGCCTACAACGGCTACAAGCTCTACTGGGAAGACGGCGCACAGCCCACCAAGGACATGGCGGACCATGTCTCGAACTTCATCTACTCCACCGACATTTTCACAGGTGTTCCCGGACGTGACAAGGCGGACGAATCCCTCATCACGATGGTCGGCAAGGAATTCGACGAAATTTTCATGAACAACGTCATCGGCGAGCAGGTTTATCCGGATGTAATCGGCCGTGCGTCTGACGAACTGCACGTTGTTTACACGCCTCTCTGCGGCGCGGGCTACCGCATCGTCCCCGAAGTTCTCCGCCGCATCGGTGTGAAGAATCTCCATCCCGTTGACTGCCAGATGACTCCCGACGGAAACTTCCCCGGTCTCGCAAAGCCCAACCCGGAATATCCGGCAGCATTTGCGGAAGGCATCAAGGTCGCCATGCAGTATGCATCCTCCGACCTGATCGTCGCGACCGACCCCGACTGTGACCGTGTCGGCGTTATGGCACGCGACAAGTCCGGCGAATTCCGCTGCATCACCGGCAACCAGATGGGCTCCCTCCTTCTCGACTACATCTTCACCGCGCTTGAAGAACAGGGTAAGATGCCCGAAGATGCCTACGCGATCAAGACCATCGTAACGAGCGAAATGGCGACCAGAATCTGTGAAAAGCACGGCGTTGAACTGTACAACGTTCTCACCGGCTTCAAGTTTATCGCAGAAGTCATCGGCGAACACGAAGCGAAGGGCGAAGGCACCTACCTCCTCGGCTACGAAGAAAGCTATGGTTACATGAAGGGTTCCTACTCCCGCGACAAGGACGGTGTCGTCGCGTCCATGCTCATCTGCGAAATGGCAGCGTTCTATTCCCTCAAGGGCATGACTCTCATCGACGCGCTCGACTCCCTCTACGAAAAGTACGGCTACTATCTTGAAAATTCTGCAGAAATCTACATGGAAGGTCTCGACGGCAAGGAACAGATCGCAGGTCTGATGAACAAGCTCCGCTCGGTCGAACCCTCGGAAATCGCAGGCAGCCGTGTCATCAACATCCGTGACTATCAGGCGGAAACTTCCAAGAACATGCTCACCGGCGAAATCACCGGCACCAATCTGCCGAAGTCCAATGTCATGTACTACAAGGCAGAAAACGGCAACGTTGTCGTCGCACGTCCGTCCGGTACCGAACCGAAGATTAAGTTCTACATTCTCGCAAACGGCAAGGACGAAACCGACGCGGCCGCAAACGTCAAGGCATGTACCAACTCCCTCGAAGACATGCTCGGCATCCCTCAGAATTCGCTGAAGAAATAAACTCATAAAGAATCGGAGAGGAACTTTTTGAAAAAGTTCCTGAGGCTGCGCAGCAGACTCGTCCGAACCTCTCTTCAAAAACTTTTCATCTATAACAGAAACAAAGAAAGTGCGGATTTTTTGTCCGCACTTTTTCTTTATGCAAGGTTTTCGCGCAATTTCGTGAAGATTTTCTTTTCCTCGCGGGAGATTTTGACCTGTGTGAGTCCGAGGGCGTCAGCGGTCTGCTGCTGGGAGTAGTCACGGAAATAGCGCAGAAGAATGATTTTTTTCCACAGCGGCGGAAGGGTACCGATCGTTTCGCGCAGTGCAACCTTCTCGAGCATCTTACCGAGTTCGTCGTCCGAGGACGGAATGACGTCTTCGAGAGAGAAGTCGTCGTCACCGATGGATTCGGAAAGCGAACGCACCGGTGAAGCGGAGTCCAGCGCGGAGGCGGCTTCTTCCGGGGACACGCCGACGATCTTTGCGAGTTCCCCGAGGCGCGGTTCGACGCCGTGTTCGGCGATATACTGTTCCCGCGCATGCATGAGAGCGGCACCGGTGCGTTTCTGGATCCGGCTGACCTTGACGATGCCGTCGTCGCGAAGGAAGCGGCGGATTTCGCCGATGATGAGTGGGACAGCGTAGGTAGAAAACGCGTTCCCGCGTGACAGGTCGAAGCTACGGATGGCTTTGATCATACCGATCGTCCCGATCTGCACGAGGTCTTCAAACTCCACGCCGCGTCCCTTAAAACGGTGCGCGATACCGTTGACCAGACCGCTGTTCCTCTGCACCAGTTCGGTTTCCGCCGAGGTGTCACCTCCGGCGTAACGTTCAAGGTAAATAAGATTTTCATCGTATGTGTTCTGTATCATAAACTGCCTCCCATCGGATCGTTGACCACCGGAGAGCCTGTCCCCGGTATGTATCCGTCATCCTTTGACGCGCGGGAGCATCGACAGTTTTTTTGTAATAATAACGCGGGTTCCCTTTCCGGGAGCAGACACGACACGCAGAGAATCCATGAAATTTTCGATGATGGTGAATCCCATTCCACTGCGTTCGTTCTCGGGATCGGTCGTGAACAGTGGACGCATTGCCTCTTCCACATCGGAAATGCCGCATCCCTTGTCCTTAATCTCCGCCCGGAAGACCCGGTCGTCGGTGATCTTCATACTGAGCTGGACTTCACCGAGCGCATCACGGTAACCGTGGACGATGGCGTTGGTGACAGCTTCGGATACCGCGCATTTTATGTCGGACAGCTCGTCGAATGTAGGATTGAGCTGAGCACAGAACGACGCAGCGGCGGAACGCGCAAAGGCTTCGTTGGCAGAAACGGACGGAAACGCCAGGCGTACTTCGTTGACAACAGTTGATTTCATGGCAGACACCTCAGTACATCCGCTGTTCGCGCAGCGGTATATTTTCGATTTTGATGAGCCGTTCCGTCCCCGCAAGGTCAAGGATTTTCCGTATCTGCGGACTGGGATTCGCTACTTTGAAGAGGATTCCCAGTTCCACAGCTTTGGTATACCGTCCGAGAATCAGCCCGAGCCCCGAGCTGTCCATGAAATTTACCCGCGACAGGTCGAGAATCAGCTCCTCAGGACGCTGGATGTAGATTTTGGTATCGATCCGGCTCCGTACCGTCCGCGCGTTATGGTGATCGATGTCCCCTTCCAGATATACCGTCAGGCATTTCCCTGACGTGATACATTTCAGTGCATTTTCGTATTCAAGCATTGCAGATATCCCTCTAATTTATAATTTCTGTTAGTTTATGGTATTATTATAATACAGTTCCACTGAAAAAACGGTCGAAAGCGGTCGCGAAAAAAAGTTTTCTTTTCCTCCCCGGTCAGAATTCCCCGCCATTTCTCATGCTCATATTGACATCCAAAACCAAATGTGATATTATTAAATCAGGATTAAATTCAAACAGGAGTATACAAAAATGGAATTTTTACGCGGTGCGGCGGTTGTTGGACAGTCCGGTGGTCCTACTGCTGCCATTAACGCTACGCTTGCCGGCGTAATCGACGGATATTTCCGTGAAAAGAACGGTTCCGGCGCAGTGACCGGACTTTACGGAATGAAAAACGGGATCGAAGGTCTGCTGAAGGAACGTCTCTGCAACCTGGGCGAAATTTTCGCGGCTCCGGACGGAACCATCGACGAAGAAAAGAAGCAGCTCCTCATCAACACTCCCGCGGCGGCTCTCGGCTCCTGCCGCAACAAGCTTCCGAAGCCCGCAGACGATCCGGCATTCTATGAAAATCTGATCTCCATCTTCAAGAAGTACGACATCCGTTACTTCTTCTACATCGGTGGCAATGATTCCATGGACACCGTTGCAAAGCTGAGCGAATATCTGAAGACTTCCGACTACAAAATGCGCGCAATCGGTATCCCGAAGACCATCGACAACGACCTCACCGGCACCGACCACACCCCAGGGTACGGTTCTGCAGCGAAGTTCATCGCAACCACCATGCAGGAAATCGTCCGCGACTGCGCGGTTTACACCACCAAGGCAGTCACCATCGTTGAAATCATGGGTCGTGACGCAGGCTGGCTCACCGCTGCGGCAGGTCTCCCGAAGCTCGGTCCCGACTATGTCTACCTCCCGGAAGTTCCGTTCGATATGGACAAGTTCTATGCAGACATCGAAGTTGCGTTCACCCGTCACCCGAACATCGTCATCGCCGTTTCCGAAGGCGTTCGCTTTGCGGACGGCCGCTACGTCGGCGAAGGCACGCAGACCGGTGTTGCCGACGCGTTCGGTCACAAGTACCTCTCCGGCACCGGCAAGGCACTTGAACTGGCGGTCAAGGAAAAGTTCGGCTGCAAGGTTCGCTCCATTGAACTGAACCTGCCCCAGAGATGCGCGGCTCACCTCGCATCCCAGACTGACCTCGACGAATCTGTCGCGACCGGCCGCAACGGCATTGAAGCCGCAGTTTCCGGTCTGACCGGCTCGATGGTTTCCATGGTCCGCAGCGAGGGCGATTACGCGATCACCTACGAAGTTTCCGAAATTTCGAAGATCGCCAACGCCGTACGCAGCGTTCCGCGCGACTACATCAACGAGGCCGGCAACAACGTCAACGAAAAGTGCCTCGCGTACATCCGTCCGCTCATCCAGGGCGAAGTTGCCCCCAAGTATGTGGACGGTCTGCCCGTACATTTTGTAATTGAATAAGGAATGACGTTTTTCGGGGAAAACCTTTTTTAGGAAAAGGTTTTCCCCGCCCCCCTTTTCAAAACCTTTTCAGATAAATAAAAACAGAGTCTGATGAAAATCAGGCTCTGTTTGCGTTATGTCGGTGGGTTGACGTGGGTACGTTCGAATTTGATGAAGCGGAATCCCTGATAGGTGAGAGTTCCGAGGTCTCCTTCATTGTAGAAGTCCCATTCAAAACTTGACCTCATGTCAAATTCGAGAAGTTCTTCGTTTTCCGTGAGGAAAAACAGCAGAAACCGGTCACGACGGTCATAGATGTATATGCGTTTCTTCTTAATCAGTCGCACGGGTACGGTCAGAATCGGTTTGGTATCGTTTTCCGCGTTTATACGTACGATCGACCGCAAGCCATAAAGGATAACCGCGACACCCAATGCTCCCAGAACCCAAAAATAAATAGAAATCTGCGGCATCGGCATGGTTTCTTCCCCCTTTCATGATTCCATTATACGCCATATCACCACATATGTCAACATAAAATTTCCGCGATTATCCACACATCATCGTCCTGATATGTTATAATAGAATCATCCAATTCATCCCGCAAAGGAGAATCCACATGAAATACTACCGTTGTACCGATGCGCCGATCGAAATCTACGGCGTGGAAGTGATCGATCCCGGACAGCAGATCTTCTGGCGTCTGCCGGACGAAGAATCCGCCCTTGTCAGTGATGCCGTCCGCGGACGGAGCAAAAGTGCGTGCGGCGGACGCATCCGGTTCCGCACCGACGCCGATTCCGTGAGTATCCGTCTCTCGCTCCACACACTCAGCGTGGACATCTGTATGCCGCTGCCCGGCTCCTCCGGTCTGGATGTTTACACCGGTTCGGGCATCCATGCAAAATACCGCGGTTACGTCGCACCCGGCAATTACCGCGAAGAAAACAAAATCACCGAAAAGGTCATCCCGCTCCGCTTCAGCGGTGAAGCGAAGGAATTCCGTGACGTCACCCTCAATCTCCCGCGCAACGAACGACTCGCGGACGTGACAATCGGCTTCCCGGACGACGCGGAAATCCTCGCGCCGACGCCGTACTCCTGCCGTGACCGTATCTGCTACTACGGCTCATCCATCACCGAAGGCGGCTGTGCGTCCCGTCCGGGCAATGCGTACACCGCAATGGTCTCCCGCTGGCTCGACTGCGATTACGTCAACTTCGGCTTCTCCGGCATGGCGAAGGGCGAACTGCCGATGGCAGACATCATCGCAAAACGCGATTTCTCGATTTTTGTCTACGACTACGACCACAACGCGCCGAACGCAGAACACCTCGCAGCAACGCACGAACCGTTCTTCCGCCGCATCCGCGAACAGTGTCCGGATCTGCCGGTCGTCATGATGTCGAAACCGGACTTCGACGGCGATCCCGTCGGAAACACAAAGCGCCGCGACGTGATTTATCAGACCTACATAAACGCACGTGCTGCAGGTGACGCGAATGTCTACTTCATCGACGGTGAATCCTTCTTCGGCACCGTCGGACGCGATTCCTGCACCATCGACAACTGCCACCCGAACGACCTCGGCTTCCTCCGCATGGCGGAACAGGTATGGCGTGTACTCAGCAAGATTGTGAAATAATTTTTGAGGGGAAAAACTTTTTGAAAAAGTTTTTCCCCTCACCTTTTTTCAAAAACTTTCAGAAGAAAAAAGGGGGTTGTGCAAATTTTCCGTCTTACCGTTCGCCGAGTTTTTCGAGGATTGCGCGGTAACGCGGATTTTCTTCGAGCGGTGCAAAGTCTTTCCGGTACCGGCGGATTCTTGCCTTCACACGGCTCGGACCATATTCGTTTCCGACATAATGGAAGGTGTTTTCCCGCAGAAGCGGGGTTTCAAGTTTTTCACGGACGTTATAATGTTTCGCCTGTTTCTCCTCAAATAGAACGCCCTGTTCCAAAAGATCGACCGCCTCCTCATACCGTCCCAGTTTCACCAGACAGAACGCCGGATCGATGTAAAGAAAGATTGAGGAAACATGGAACGGCGGAACATATTCCTCTTCGCCGTAAAGCAATACGATCAGTCCGCGCAGGAAGCTGTAACAGCGGTACGCGTCCTCATACTGCCCCTCTTTCGCGTAATTGTGGCCGAGCATGACGACCTGATGATGCAGCGTTTTCAGAAGTTCGTGAAGATTGTCGCAGCGCAGTTCCCGTTCTTCTTTTGTTTCTCCGGCTTCCCATTTCAGTTCCGCCAGACGTATCCCACGTATGTCTTCAAACAACAGCGGAAGCTGTCCGACTGTTTCGTATGCTTCGTTCCAGCGGTTCATTTTTGCGTACACTGCCGCGATCCATCGTCGGGCGTTGATGACTTCCGCCGTCTCAGAACTGTATTTGATCACAAGATTCCCGTTCCGGATACTCTCGTTCAGCAGTTCCTCCTGTTGTTTCGCCTCCATGATCTCAGAATATTCCTGTACGGTAAGATAAGACTGCGCACAAAGATCCAGCAGCAGACGGGTGTTGTTCGGGTAAGTCTTCAGTGCCTCCCGGTAACGCCCGATCATCTGCATTTCAACTGCAAGTGCTTCCTCATCGGAAGCAAACGTCCGGTTGTTCATCTGCTCGATCTCCTCACAGATCCGCCCGACATCCTCGCTGTCGTTCACGCCATAGCGTCCGAACAGTACGTCCGTCGGTACACCGAACACCGTTGCAAGCGGCACGACCTGCGAAATGTCCGGCATCCCGATCTCACTCTCCCATTTCGATACTGCCTGTGCCGTCACGCCGAGCTGTTCCGCAAGTTCCTCCTGGGTGAAGTTCCGTTCTTTCCGTAATCTCCGGATAACCTGTCCGATCGTTTCGTTCATATTCGTTCTCCTTTGTTGTGATTCCGGTACCGTTGTCTGTATTATAGCACTTCGTACCTGCAAGGTAAACCGACATAAACGAAGGTGAATTCCAACGGAACGTTGTTTTTCAGGGATTGTAAAACAATATGACTTATGATATACTATTATTATAAAAAACAAAGGAGGTATCCGCCCATGAGAAAATATGCCGTTCTTCCGGTCAGCATCACTATCTTTTCCTTCGTGATCCTCGCCGTCACAGGAAATGTGACCAACCTCCGTATCAGCGCAGTCAGTATCGCTCCTCTTTTCTGTGCCGCGGGAATCGTTCTTATCGCTTGGGACATGAAAACACTCTTTCTGAACGCTGAACGCTCCTCACGCAACGACGATATTCCCGAACTCACGGATGAGGAATTCCGCGCTCATCATGAACTGTTCGGAAACGTCCTTCTCTGGTGGGCAGTCCCGCAGATTCTCCCGCTGTTCTGGTTCGGAACGGTCGAAAAAACCATCGTTTCTCTTACTCTGTTCTTTGCCGCACTCATCGGTACCGGCATTTTCTGCAAACAGAGATTCCGCCCGATCCTCCAAAACCGCCGCGCCGCCGAACAGCATGAACTTGACCTTCAGCGCAAACGCGAATCCGGCTGGCGCTGAAACCGCATAAAAAAACCCCTTTCCAGCCTGAAAAGGTTTTGGAAATGGGGTAACAAGCTACTTTAGTAGCTTGGGGAAAACCTTTTCCTTAAAAAGGTTTTCCCCGAAGACTTTTCTTCAATTAAAACAGCTTCTTGAGTGCGCCAAGGACGTCCTTGACATCGTCAACTGCCATCTTCGCCTTTACGCCGTCAACCACCTTTTCGAGAATTTCGTCCGGAAGGTCAACGTCGAGAACCTTTTCGATCGCCTTGATCGGGTCTTCCTTGAACAGTTCCGCGAGATCCTTGCTGCTCTTGATCTTTTCTACGATTTCTTCAATCTTTTCCTTGATGTTATCCATGTTTTTTCTCCTGTTTCGGAATTTTTTCGGATATATTATACGATAAATCTGTGAATTTTTCAAGTGGATTTCCTGCAATTTTCTTGACTTTCTCCGCAGGATATGCTATAAAAGAAATTGACATTTCCGAACGGAGGTATCCCTATGATCACACTGAAAAAATCACCCGACCGCGATTTTCTCGTTCTCAATCTGACCGACCCGCAGCTCGGCAACGACGAATGGGACGAAAATCACAAGAATTACAAGATCCTCACCACCACCATCCGTACTCTCATCGAACGTGAACGCCCCGACCTTATCACCGTCAGCGGTGACCTCGCGTGGGCGGGCTGCACGAAGGCATACACCATGCTCGCAGATTTCCTTGACAGCTTCGGAATTCCGTGGGCACCCGTCTGGGGCAACCACGACAACCAGAACGGCCCCGAAGAAGTCGACGCCGTCGCGGATATGTTCCTTACACACGAATACTGCGTCTACGAAAAGGGCAATCCCGCACTCGGCAACGGCAACTATGTCATCGCCGTTGAGGAAGACGGAAAGACCGTCGAAGGCATCATCATGATGGACTCCCATGACCGCATGCCCTACACAAAGGAGGACGGCACCGAGTCGAACGAATGGGCGAAGCTCATCCCCGAACAGCTTGTCTGGTACCGCGAACAGATCGCGGAACTCGAAGCACGCGGCTGCCATGACTCCACGATGATCATGCACATTCCGATCTACGCATACCGCGATGCATGGACAGCGGCCTTCAAGGAAGGCATCGATTCCTCCAAGCTCACCGTGGCGGACAGCCTCACCGGTGACTGCTGGAACGACGGTTACAAGGACTCCTTCGGCGTGAAGTACGAAGGCATCTGCAGCTATCCGGCGGACGAAGGCGCATTTGACGTCATGCTCGAACTCGGTTCAACGAAGCACCTCCTCTGCGGTCATGACCACGTGAACAACTACGTAATCAACTATAAGGGCGTGAAGTTCGTCTACAGCCTGAAGACAGGCGCCGGCTGCTACTGGACACCCACCCTCAACGGCGGCACGTACCTCCGCGTGACCAAAGACGGCGTTACGGACGTATGGCATGAATACGTTGATGTCAGCGGGATCATTACCGAATGAGAACCGTCACCGAAGTCGTAGCTGCGCTGATCTGGCAGAATGACCGCTTTATGATCTGCCAGCGTCCGGCAAACAAAAAACGCGCGCTCCTCTGGGAATTCGTCGGCGGCAAAGTCGAGCCCGGCGAAACAAAGGAAGCCGCCCTCATCCGCGAATGTATGGAAGAACTCGCCGTCACCGTCAAACCACTGGACATATTCATGGATGTCACCCACGAATATCCGGACATCACCGTCCATCTCACCCTCTTCAACGCCGTCATAACCGCCGGCACCCCGCAGAAACTCGAACACAACGACATCAAATTCATCACCGTCGACGAAATCCCTCAGTACGAATTCTGCCCCGCCGACGTCGAAATCTTAGAAAAAATCAGAGAAAATTATCGGGGAGAAACTTTTTGAAAAAAGTTTCCGAGTTTGCGAAGCAAATCTCGTCCGAACCCCTCTTCAAAAACTTTCAGACTATTGTGTTGATAAGGTTTGGTGCAGATTTGGAATACCTTGATTTTGTTCAGCTTATAAAATCACGTTTTCAAACGCTCTGCACTTACTTCGTCTTCTTTCATAGTATAAAGTTTTTTGAAAGGGGTTCGGGGAAAACTTTTTTTCAAAAAAGTTTTCCCCGATTCTTTTACTTATTCAGATAATTATGTATGATCTCCGGGAGATCGGTGTAGCGGTCGATGGTGAGGAAGTCGATGTCGGATTTGTAGACGGATTCGTCATTGCCGCCGGTGCCGTAGTCATCGCCGATGTAGACGATGTCTTCGTGGGTGTAGCCTTCTTCCCGGCAGAGGAGGTCAAGAGCGTAATACTTGTTGTAAGGTGCCGGTGCCATGTCGAAGGAAGAAGAACCGCCGACAAAGACCGTGTATTCCGGGAACATCGCTACGACTTCGTCGTAGATCGCGCGTCTCTTGGCGCGGTCAGGGTCGAATGCCAGCTTATCGGAAATATCTGCCTTTGTGCCAAGCAGCGGAATGGTCACGCATCCCGACGGATGGAATTCGACGTGTTCGCCGGTGAATTCCGTGAAACCGTATTTCTCGCGGAGCGCCGCCGCACGTTCTGCCACGGATTCCTTTTCACACGGCAGTACGATGTCGCGTACGACCTTCAGTTCGCCGGTCGCTTCGCTGTAAACCGAATACTGCATCCCGTAGTTCCCGATGATGTCGACCGGGAATTCCCGCAGCTGACGGAAAATTCTTGTCGCCTGTCCCGCACCCGTGATGACGATGCGCACGCCGAGATCCTTCAGTTCCTGAAGAACCGCGAGGTTTTCATCCGTGATCCACGTGCGGTGTTCGGTCAGCGTTCCGTCAAGGTCAAAGGCAAATACTTTCTTGTTCATAATTGTAAGCTCGCTCCGGACCGAATTTCTGCAGTTTCCGGAGCTATTCCCTTCCCGTCTCCTTGAGACTGTTTTGGAGTTTTTTTATTGGGGAGGAACTTTTTGAAAAAAGTTCCTCCCCAAACCCCACCTCAAAAACTTTCAAACAAAAAGATAAACGAAATATTATGCAAAACCCACAAAAAGTCTGCACAAACTAAATTGTCCTATCCAGTATAAAGTTTTTTGAAAGGGGCTTGGGGAAAACTTTTTTTCAAAAAAGTTTTCCCCAATGATTTACTTTTATCTGACACCGAGTTCGCCGCAGATGCGCAGCGCTTCGGCAGTGTCATTCGTGGTAAAGAGGACCGCGCCGAGGCCGATCCCGGTTTCAAACTGTTCCTTCGTGACAACGCCCGCACCGAGCCATACCTCGATGCCGTGATCCTTCAGGAACTGTGCGTTTTCCGCGCTGTAATCGAACATGCACGCGCAGTACAGATATTCCGTGGGGTCGGATTCCACGTTGCGCATGATGCTGTACGGGTAGAAGCCGTGCGTACGGTACTTTCCGCCGTTCATTTCTGCGAGTTTCTTCAGAACGTGTGCATCAAAGCTGTTCATCACAACACGGTCGGACAGATCGAATTCTTCGATGATGTCCACGGTTCTGACCATGCTTTCATGCGAAAATTCTTCCCCGTGCGTGTCAAAATAATCCTTGAATTCCACGTTGATGAGCACATCGTACGGCTTCACCAGTTCGCAGAATTCGCGGAAGGTCGGTACCTCCAGGGACTTTCCCTCATACGTTCCCGCGGACAGCGCCTTCAGTTCCGCCAGCGTCATGTCGCTGATGCGGCCGGTGCCGTTCGTCGTGCGGTCGACGGTCGCGTCGTGCATGACAATGATCTCGCCGTCCATTGTCATATGAACGTCGAGTTCCACCATATCCGCGCCCTTCTCAATGGACGATTTGAACGACGCGAGCGTGTTTTCCGGAACCGCTTTCGGGTCGCCGCGATGACCTGCGATGGTGACGGGGTGTTTGTAATTGAACTTTGTCATATCCGAAACCTCCTGTATCGGTCAGTTTTTCCTCTTCATTTTTTCAATCCGCTCCTCGTCCGGCGTCACGTATGCGGTCCAGTTGGTCGTGTAAACGACCAGACCGGGCTTCGCACCTGCCGGCTTCTTGACCTTCGAAACCTTCATGTAGTCCACAGGGATCATAACGCCGCCGCGCGCTTTGGAGTTGTACGCGGCGATTTCCGCCGCCTCCGTGAAGGCACGTTCGGTCGGTTCGTCTTCGCCGTCCTTTTCCACAAGAACAACGTGCGAGCCGGGCTGGTTCTTAACGTGGAACCACCAGTCCGAACGGTCGGCGAGCTTGGTCGTGAGGTAGTCGTTCGCAATGTTATTGCGGCCGCAGAGGACGGTGTAGCCCTCGCTCGTTTCGTATTTTGCGATCGACGGCGCGGTCTGCTTCTTTTCCGTGTAGTTCTTCATCTTGGAGGCATACCCGCTGTGATACAGCTCCGCACGGATCTCCGACAGTTCCTTTTCTCCTTCCGCACGGGACAGCGCGTCGAGAACGGAGTAAACGTAAACCAGTTCCTCTTCGGCAGCTTCGATCTGTTCGGCAAGGTGAACCTTCGCAGCCTTGGATTTGTTGTATTTCTTATAGTAAACCTGCGCGTTCGCAGACGGAGACAGGCGTTTGTCGAGCGGGATCGTGATGGTTTCGTAGTCCTCGCTCATGTAATTCTGCACCTGACATTCGGTCAAACCGCGCTTGAGACGGTAGATATTTGCGGTAATGAGGTCTCCCCAGAGACGGAATTTTTCGCCGTCCTCACAGGCGGCAAGTTCGTCCTTCTGGAGACCGATTTTCTTTGTGATACGCGTTTCCGCGTTGGAGAGCAGCTTGAAAATGTCGGCGGCACGGCGGTGAAGGCGTTCGTTCCGGCTGCGTTCTCCGAAATATTCATCGATCAGTTCGCCGAAAGTCTCCATGTTTTCCGTCGTCATAGTACGTCCGTACTGACGGATCTCCATGAACGCGTATTCGGCGGGGATGCCGTGTTCGTCGCGGATAATACAGGGCGTGCCCTCGCAGTTTCGGATGTTCGTGATCGTGGAATCAAACATGCGCCAGAGGTCACGCGCCGCGTCGTGCATGGTCGCATCGACACGTCCGGCGGCACGGAAAACGATTTCACGTGCGATCAGCGGAGAAATGCCGGCGAAATTCGCCATGATGAACTTTTCCGCGGACTTGTCCGGTTCTGCGGCCGCCGCGAGCTTCTTGAAGAAACGTTCGTCCACCCCGTCATCGAGGGGATCGTATTTGTCCTGCTTCGGCGGGAGTTCGTATGTCATACCGGAGAGGACCTGACGCTTTTCACTCGTCGTGAAATCGATAGACTTGAGCACGCCGATGATCTTGTCGTCGGCGTTGGTGATAATGATGTTCGAAAACCGTCCCATCAGTTCGCAGATAACATGCTTCTGCGTCGCGAAGCCGAGGTCGTCGTGGGTGTCGAACGTGATCCGCGCGGCACGTTCAAAGCCAAGCTGTGTGACGCCCGCGAATCTGGCACCCTGGAAGTGCTTGCGGAGCATCATGCAGAACATCGGCGGCGTCGCCGGATTTTCCGGCTTGATGGAGGTGAGGTTCATCCGCGCACCGCCGCCGGCGTTGATGTGAAGTCGGTGTTCTTCGCCGCCGCACCGGATGACGAAGACCGCTTCGTCGCGCGACGGCTGATAAATTTTATCTACTTTCCCGTTTGTCAGCTTCTCATTCATCTCATGGATGACAAACCGGAGCATACCAGCATCGTAGGCCATATTATAAAATGTTGTTTCCCGGGGAAAACTTTTTCGGGAAAAAGTTTTCCCCGGACCCCTTTCAAAAAGCTTTGAACAGATATATTTACGGAGACTGTGCGGCGATTATGTACGCAAATTCTGTTTCAAATTGTTCCGTAAATGTGAGTCCTGCGTGTTCGATACAAGACCGGATATGTCCCGGCGTATCGGGATAGATTTTTAGTTTTCGTGTTCCGAAATCAATATACTCGGACGGATTTTTGTCGATTGACAGGACGAACCGTCCGTTTTTCTTCAGCAGAGAGGCAACCTTACCGATTGCGGACTGTTTGTTTTCGATATGCATGAACGTCAGCGAAGAATAGATAACGTCAAACTTCTGTGCAAAATCGTACTCCAGGAAATCGCCGCAGATCACGTTCGCCTTCAACTTCGGAAAGCCCAGCAGATTCTGCGCCGCACGGTAGACCGTATCGGAGGAAAGGTCGATCCCGACAAATTCTTTGCAGAACGGCGCGGTACGTACCGCGAGACGTCCCGTTCCGACACCGATCTCCAGCACCGTTTTTTCCGGCGACAGCTGAAGGGCATCAAGGAAGGGCTTCCCGTCCCATTTGTCCATGTAGGCACGAAGAGGCGCGGGATCACGTACCGGATCCTGTCCCTCTGCGAGCAGAAGATCGTAGTGGATGCTGACGTCAGTCTTCGGCATCTTCTTCGTCCTCGTCCGTGATTTTGTAGCAGACGAACGGCATACAGGTTTTGTAATCCCGGAAACCGACTGCCTTCGCCGTCCGTATGGATGCGGCATTGTCGCTCGTACACACGTACTTCACACTCTCGCCGTGGTCGAGAATGTGGCGGGTAAGAAGCGCAACGCACGCTTTCGCGTAGCCGTTTCCGCGGTAGTCTTCCTCACATTCGACGGTAATCTCGTACAGCCCGTCGTCCTCGCAGACGTCGTTCAGTCCGGCATAGCAGACAACCTTTCCGTCACGGCGGAGGATCGCCATTTTATCGCACGGATCGGTTTCGAGGAATTCGAATTCGTCGAGCGGGAGATTCTCAAACACTTCGCCGGTCAGGTCATCGACGAGTTCGCAGTCCGTAAGATCGGACACGAGGATCTCATCCCCCGGTACCGCGTGGAATTCGTAATAAATCACGCCGAGCGCGTCGTCGCAGTCGTATTCCAGCTCCTGCATGAAGGGCGTGATTTTTTCGTAAAGAAACGCCTGCGCCGCTTCCGAGGTCGGATCATCCGCAAATTTTTCTTCGAATTCGCGTGCGGCGGCTTCGCAGAACGAGTAAACGAGGAGATCGAGTCCCTCTCCGGCGATATGGTTCATTTCAAACGGAACGGCGATGTGGTGGTTGGTGGCGATCACCTGTTCCTCAAGTTCTTTTTCTTCCAGACGGATCATGCTTCAGTCTCCTTATGGTTCCTGTTCATCGGTTACATATTCAGCGGGGGTACCGTTCGTGATAACAAAGTAATAATCGGTAAAGCGGGTATCCAGCGGATCCTCGATTTTGCTGCGGTTCGTATCGGTAATGGCAGCGTAATACCGGTAGTAACGGTCCGCCTTTGTGTTATCCACAAAAAAGATGGTGGGCTCACTGTTGTAATCCGGAAAACGGTAGGCAGGATGTCCTTCTCCTTCCGCGCAGTTTCCGGCATACTGCACCTGCAGGTACATGACGTTCAGCCCTTCCTCTGCGGCAATGGTATCCAGTCCGGTACGGAATTCGCTGCCGTACATGAGGTCTTCGCAGTCTACAACGCAGAGCGCGGAGCGCTCCGTCGCGTGATAGCAGTTCATCACGCGTTCGGCCTGGGTCATGGCGTTAAGTTCTTCCGCGTTCATAATGAACTCTTCCGCAGTCGGCGCGGCGTAGGAATAAATGTTCATCTTGCGGATGGCGGTCATCGTCCGGTTCACGAGGAACAGCTCCGTGATGTAGTTGCAGTAATCAACGGACATACCGGTGCGTTCCTGCAGAATGGTGATACGCTTCATGAACTGATTTTCTTCGTTCTGAAGGAAGACATTCTGGGCAACGTTCTGCTGGGAGATGGTCATATCCGTCATGACGGCGGAAAGATTGTTGTACTGCTTGACAAAACGGGTGAAATGCCCGAGCAGGTCATAGCTTTCCGCAATACCGTGGTCTATACCGACCACGATAAGATCCGCCTGCGAAACTTCCACACGAATGTCGTAGTAGACGGCATAGGTATTGCTGTCGGGCGAGAATTTTTCGGCATTCACACGCGCCACGGGTGGGAACATAAAATCGATTCCCGCAGGGGTCAGGAACAGAAGGGCGAACGTCTGAGCGATCAGAACCGCCGCCGCAAATTTCAGGATACGCCGGATTCTCGTTTTCATACACAGCCTCTGATTTTGTAAAGTCGATAATAGGGCATCTTACTATGCCTATTTTAACTGATTCTGTTCCCAAAATCAATATTTTTTGATAATTTATATAGGTAAAAAAATGTGGGGAACCTTTTTTAAGGAAAAAGGTTCCCCCTAAGACTTCCGCAGGAAGTCTCGTCCCCTTCCAAAAAACTTTTTTGGCTGGGATAAAATATAATTTTTACTTTACGATGAAACAGGTTGCCATGTCCTGCGTGATTTTCACGCCGCGTTCGACAAGGCGGTTGAAAACGGCATTTTCCCACGCGCCGTGGGCGCAGTAGGTGTTGAAGAATGTCCGCTGGGATGCAATGTGATCCGGGATGTATTTTTTCATGAGTGCACAGGAACGTGCGTACAGTTCGTTCTGAAGTCCTGCGATGAGTTCACGGACGGGTGCGAGAACTTCGACGAGCTTTGCGTATTCGCCGCGTTCGTGGCTGATGACAGGGACGATGATTTCGTAGGTATCGCCGGTTTTGCGGAGTTTGCCGTTTTCCACAAGTTTCGCACAGAGATAATCGTCCGGCTGTTTTCCGGCACGGTAGAATCCGTCAAAAGCGCGGAACATATCCTGATTATACGCACGCGCATCTTTGGTAAACTCCGAAGCAATGTAGTATTCCACAAGATCGCCGTTCAGACCGCCGCTGCTGTTGACGCCGAAACAGTAATTTTCATATCTTGTCTGCCCGGTGAATCCGAGAATATACCACCGTTTTTCCGATTCGATGTGGCTCTCGAACGGCAGATTTGCCGTATCGAAGAAGTCGTTTTCCGTCTCGCGGCCCAGAATGACCAGCATCGTCAGGAGCAGCTTTTCGAACGGTTTGTCCGCGCCGGTGAATCCCACTGCTTTGATCTCATCCGCAAGTGAAAACAGCGTGTCGATGATCGTGTCCGCACGGGACAGACAGAATTCAAAGCCCTTTTTGAACACGTCATCGTACACCTCCTGGCTCCAGATCGGGAACATCGTCCGATATCTGTCCTTCGTCTGCTTCACGCACTGACACTTCACCAGTTCCGCAAGGGAATCCTCAATATAGTCCGCAGCACAGCCGATGTCCGCCGCGATCTCTGTGACGTTTTTCGGCGTTTCGTACGCGGAAATGCAGATGTTCTGCGCGAGAAGATTGCCTGTTGCACGGTCCGCGCCGTCGTAATTGCCGAGCTCTCCGCTCCATTCGACGTATCCGCCCATGTTAAAACACAGTTTTACCGCTCTGCGGTATCCGTTTTCCATATAGTCCATTTTCATAATTTCCTCCTTCAGTCTGACTTTCGACTGATTCAGCCGCCATTTCACCGAGGACAATGGGATCCCGAGTTCCACTGCAATGGTGTTGTAGTCCTTCTCTTCCAGCCAGTACATCACGCAGACATCGCGGTACATTTTTGACAGGTACGACACCGCGCGGCGAAGATTCGCACAGTCCTCGCGGCGGATCAGGTTCGTTTCAGGTGTCTCGTAGCTGACACCCATGGAATCAATGATTGTGATGACGTTTTCCGTCTCCGACGCCGTTTCGCGGCGCGACCTTGCGGACACCGCACGCAGGTACACGTTCCGTGCGATTCCCCACAGCCACGGAATGCGGCGGTCGGGATCGTCGATCCGGTGATACGAACGGATCGCTGCTTCAATAATGTCCTGCGTGAGATCCTCCGCCGCAGATTCGTCGTGCAGACGGTTGTACGCAAAACGGTACAGACGGTCGAGCTGAGAGGTAAGGAGTTCGTTAAGTTCTTGTTCCATGCTGATTCCTCGTTTGGCGGGATTTTTTGTTTCTGCTGAATTTCTTCTTGAGCCGGCTTCGTATAATAAGTCGGATCCGGAGGAAGTTTGTTAGGTCTGACGTTAATTTTTTCAATTTTTTTCATTATAGCAAGCCGTGACGTCTTCCGTCAATTTAATTATAAAAAAAGTTACAAATATTAATATTCTCGTGTGGAAATTATTCTCCGGATATGTTATAATGTAATCTGAATATATTTCTCTAAATGAATTGTATTGTAATATTTAATCACCTCAGCATGAGTTGCCCCCGAAAGGATTCGTTATGCCCAGATACATCGAAAAGGTCGAAAAGCTGACCCTGCCCGTGATCCCTCTTCGCGGTCTCGTCGCTTTTCCCTCCATCCCCATAAATTTTGAACTTGAACGCGAGATCTCCAAGGCCGCATGCAAAGCCGCCGAGTCCGCTGATCTGTACGTCTTCCTCCTCACCCAGAAGGAACTGAACGTAGAAAAGCCCGGTGAAGCCGATCTCTATGACGTCGGATGCGTCGCAAAGATCAAGCAAACTCTCAAGAAGCCCGACGGCAACATCCGCGTCGTTGCGGAAGGCATGTGCCGCGGTACAGTCACCACTCTGTACACCGACCGGGATTACCTCGTCGCGGACATCATGTCCAAGACTATGACCGCGGATTACTCCGTCCCGGATCTCCGCACGGAAGCACTTCTCTCCGAGACGATGAACACCCTCGATGAAATGCTTCACTACCTCCCCGCCGTTTCCGACGAATTCATCGCCGCGGCGGCGTCCATCAAAAACCCCGGTCTTCTCGCGGACTTCATCGCGTCCGGCGTGTTTGTCCGTTATCAGGACAAGGTGGAAGTGCTGAAGATGTACGACCCGATGCTCCGTGCGGAAAAAGCGCTCATCATCATGGAAAACGAGATGAAACTGCTCAAGACCGAACTGGAGATCCACCGTAAAGTCAAGAAAGCAATGGACGATAACCAGCGCGACTATTATCTCCGCGAACAGCTCCATGCCATCGAATCGGAACTCGGCATCGACGAGGACACCGATGAATACACCAAGAAAATCGCGGCGGCAAAGCTGCCGAAGGAAGTGCAGGAAAAGCTCGAGAAGGAAGTTCTCAAGCTCGGCAAGACCCCGACCGGTTCCCCCGAAGCGGCAGTCATCCGCAACTACCTTGACACCTGCCTTGAAATTCCGTGGAACAAGAGAACCAAAGACCGCAACGACATCGACGCGGCGAAGAAAATCCTCGACGCCGACCACGACGGTCTTGAAAAGATCAAGGACCGCATCATTGAATTTCTCGCGGTCAAGCAGCTCAATCCGGATCTGAAAAACCAGATCCTCTGCTTCGTCGGCCCGCCCGGAGTCGGCAAGACCTCCCTTGCGGCATCCATCGCACGTGCGATGAAGCGCAAGTACGTCCGCGTATCGCTCGGCGGTATCCGTGACGAATCCGACATCCGCGGTCACCGCAAGACCTACGTTGCATCCATGCCCGGCCGTATCATCAACGCGCTGACCCAGTGCGGTTCCATGAACCCCGTCATGCTTCTCGACGAAGTCGACAAGATGTGCGCAGATGTTCACGGCGACCCGGCATCCGCCCTCCTCGAAGTTCTCGACGGCGAACAGAACAAGAATTTCCGCGACCACTTCATCGAACTGCCCGTTGACCTCTCCGACTGCATGTTTATCGCGACCGCAAATACCCTCGAAACCGTTCCGCGTCCGCTGATCGACCGTATGGAAGTCATCGAGCTGAACACCTATACTCCTAAGGAAAAGCTCGCAATCGCGAAGAATCACCTGCTTCCGAAGCAGCTCAAGCGCCACGGTCTTTCCCGCCGCACCATGAAGATCACCGACGCGGCACTGGAAGAAATCATCTCCGGCTACACCCGTGAATCCGGCGTCCGCAATCTCGAACGTGAAATCGGTTCCCTCTGCCGCAAGGGTGCGCGTGTGATGGTCGAAGAAGAACTCAAGAGTGTTTCCGTGGACGCAGCAGACATTGCAAAATACCTCGGCAAACGCAAGTTCATCGACGACGCCATCGCCAACCGGAACCTCGTCGGCGTGACCAACGGTCTCGCCTACACCGAAGTCGGCGGCGATATGCTGAAGGTGGAAGTCCTCATCGTGGACGGCACCGGCAAGATCGAACTGACCGGCACCCTCGGCGATGTCATGAAGGAATCCGCACACATCGCCGTAACCTACATACGCGCCCACTGCAGGGAATTCGGCATTGTACCCGATTTCTACAAGACCAAGGACATCCACATCCACGTTCCCGAAGGCGCGGTCCCGAAGGACGGTCCGAGCGCAGGTGTCACCATGACCACCTCCCTTGTCAGTGCACTCTCCGGAATCCCGGTCCGCCGCGACATTGCAATGACCGGTGAAATCACCCTGACCGGACGCGTTCTCGCAATCGGCGGTCTGCGCGAAAAGTCCACGGCAGCCTACACAATGGGCATCCGCCGCATCCTTATCCCGCGCGACAATATGCGCGACATGGACGAGCTCGACAAGATCGTTGTGTCCGAAGTGACCTTTGTTCCCTGCGACACCCTCGACGACGTGCTGAAGGAAGCCCTCGTCCGCGAAGAAACCGCAGACGATATCCGTGAAGTTCCGGCAGTCCGTGAAGAAATCATCGCGGACGTAATCCCGAATCAGCCGAACGACCGCATGTACGGAACCGTATAATTTTCAAGAATACAAATATTTCCTTTTTTGAAAAGGTTTTGGAAAGGGGTTCGGGGAAAACCTTTTCCTTAAAAAGGTTTTCCCCGAAAAACTTATATCACCATGAAGCCGAATTTAAATAACGTATCTCTGAAAGTGTCGGCGGGTCTGCCCAAGCAGTTCCCCGCTGATCGCCTTCCCCAGACGGCGTTTTCCGGGCGTTCCAACGTCGGGAAAAGCTCGCTCATCAACTCCCTGCTCGGGCGCAAAAGTCTCGCCCGCGTAAGCGGTGAGCCCGGGAAGACCATCACCCTCAACTTCTACGACATCGACCGCAAGATGTACCTCGTCGACCTTCCCGGCTACGGCTACGCGAAGCGTACGTTCGAGGACAAGCAGAAATGGTCCGCCCTCACCGACGGCTACTTCACGAACAACAAAAATATTGACTCCGTGAAGCTCATCTGCCAGCTCGTCGACAGCCGCACCGGCCCGACTGAGGACGACTACAACATGCTTTACTATATGCGCGAAGCAGGTCTCCCGCACATCCTTGTGGCAACCAAGACGGACAAGCTCAACACAACTGAGCGGAATAAGTTCCTTGAAATCATCGCAGACGACGAGTTGACCGCCGACCTTCCGCTGATCCTCTACTCCTCAAAAACAAATGCCGGACGTGAGGATCTCTGGAAACAGATCTACTCTCACTGCAATCTTTGATTTCATCTTCCCTTTGGAGTTTTTATGATTTTACACAGCACTTATGACGTAAACAAAGCCGGTCATCTCACCATCGGTGGGATCGACGCGGCTGATCTGGCTGCGGAATTCGGTACGCCCGCATACTTTCTCGATACCGACGCGGTACGCACCATGTGCCGCACCTACAAGAAAGCGTTCGCGGAATATTTCGGCGAAAAATCCTGTCCCGTTTACGCGGGCAAAGCACTCTGCTACCGCGGTATTTACAAAATCATCGCGGAAGAAGGTCTCATGGCGGACTGCGTTTCTCCCGGAGAACTGCATACCGTAAATGCTGCCGGATTCCCGATGAATAAGGTGTTCTTCCACGGCAACAACAAGACGGACGCCGACCTCGCCTATGCGATCGACCTCGGCGTCGGTCACATCGTCGTTGACGGCATGGACGAACTGAATGCACTCGAACGCATCGCGGGCGAAAAGGGCGTTCAGCAGAATGTCCTGCTCCGCATCACCCCCGGCATCGACCCTCACACCCATCAGAAGATCATCACCGGCAACGTGGACTCCAAGTTTGGCATGGCGATCCTTACCGGCCAGGCATTTGATTTCGTGAAGGCCGCACTTGCCTGCGAAAACATCAAGCTTGACGGCTTCCACTGCCATGTCGGTTCCCAGATTTTCGATATCGAACCGTTCACCGAAGCGGCGGACATCATGCTCGCGTTCATCGCGAAAATCCGCGGCGAATACGGATACACGGCGGAAATCCTCAATATCGGCGGCGGTTTCGGCGTTCGCTACACCGAAAACGATCCGCAGATCGACTATACCGAAAACGTCCGCGCGCTCGGCGCCGAGATCGACAAGATGTGCGCGGAATACAAGATCGAAAAGCCCACGCTTCTCATGGAACCCGGTCGTTCCATCGTCGCGGCGGCAGGCTCAACTCTGTACACCTGCGGCTCCGTCAAAACCGTGACCGGTTTCCGCAATTACGTTTCCGTTGACGGCGGTATGCCCGACAATCCGCGCTATGCGCTTTACCAGTCGGCGTACACCATTCTGAACGCAGTCAAGGCGAACTCTCCCGCGGACTTCGAATGTACCGTAGCCGGACGCTGCTGCGAAAGCGGCGACCTTCTCGCGGAAGGTATCCGACTCGCGAAGCCGGAACGCGGTGACCTCATCGCCGTTCTCGTCACCGGAGCGTACAACCATTCGATGGCGTCGAATTACAACCGTCTCCCCCGTCCGCCGATCGTTGAAATCGCCGGCGGCAAGGCGAAGCTCGCCGTACGCCGCGAAACCTACGAAGACCTCGTGGCTCTCGACCTGTAAGAAACCCGTACAGCGAATAATTACAGGAGAAACATCTTGCTTGGCTCTCTCACTGACAAATTAATCGAACTGCTTTTTGTGGTTCCCTGCGTCCTGTTTGCCCTGACGATCCATGAAGTCTCCCATGGCTACATGGCATACCGTCTCGGCGACCCGACCGCACGCAACATGGGACGTCTGACACTCAACCCGATGAAGCACCTCGACCTCTTCGGAACGATCTGTATGATCCTCTTCCACTTCGGTTGGGCGCGCCCGGTGCCGATCAACACGCGGTATTTCAAAAAGCCGCGGCGCGATACCGCGCTCAGTGCGGCGGCCGGTCCCATCTCCAACTTCATCATGGCGTTTCTCGGGCTGCTTGTGCAGGAGATCCTGTTTGCGATCTTTGTGCGTCACCCGGCGACATCGCAGTTTGCCTACAATCTGCAGTACGCCGCCCTGACGCTGTTCTCGTACTTCCATATCCTTAATCTCTCGCTCGGAATGTTCAACCTGATTCCCGTTCCGCCGCTCGACGGTTCCCGGATCTTTCTGACCTTCCTTCCGGCAAAGTATTACTTCGGGATCATGCAGTATGAACGGTACATCCAGCTCGGACTGATGCTCCTGCTCTGGCTCGGCTTCCTGGACCGTCCGCTTTCTTTCCTCGTCAGCACACTGTCGAACGGAATGCGGTTTCTTGTCGAGCTGCTCCCCTTCCTCTGATACCATCTCTCCATGGAAACGATCAATTACAAATTCGAGCAGTTCGAGGGTCCCCTGGAACTGCTCCTGACCCTTGTCAACCGGCACAGGATGAAGATCGAGGACATCCCGATCAATCTCCTCTGCGAACAATACTTGGCCTACATCAATGAGGCGTCCCGCCAGAACATTGAACTGGCGTGCGAATTTCTCACGATGGCGAGCGAACTGATGCTCATTAAAAGCCGGATGCTCCTTCCGCGTGCTCCTGAAAATACGGAAGACCCGCGTACGCCCCTCGTCAACGCGCTCCTTGAATATCAGAAAGCGAAACTCGCGGCGGCGGAACTTTCCGACCGATTCGCGGAATTCGGTTCCCGCATGGTCAAGGAGCAGGACGACATCTCGACCGACCGGACCTACGTTGCACCGCATCAAGTGGAACTTCTCCGTGCTGCTCTGATGCACGTCCTCACGGAAGCACGTGTGAACGGCAGTAATTCCGCCCATGAAACGTTCGAACGTATCGTCAACGCTCCGCAGATCCCGCTGCAGGTCGTCATCGGAGGACTGATCGACCAGCTCAGACAGCCGGATGCCCTCTTTCTTGACGGTTACTTCACTCCCGGCGAATCCCGTTCAACCCTTATCGCAAAATTCATCGGGATCCTTGAACTATTGAAATCCCATATCATCTGTCTGGAGGATGCGGACGATCGTGACGATCCCGAAGACGGAATCACCGACATGATGTCCCATGTCAGAATCACACTCATCGCAAGTGAGGACGATATCCGTGCATCCTCACTGGAATGGGAGTAAAACATTCATGAACCAGCAAAACATCCCTCAGTTCCAGGTGGAGGAACAGTTCGCCGTCATTGAAGCCTGCCTGTTCGCCGCCGGACATCCGCTGACCTACGACAAACTCGGTGCGGCACTCGGTATTTCCGAAGAATACTGCCGGGATCTTGTGGAAAAGTTCGCTTCCATTTATAATAATGCGGCTTTCCCGCGCGGGATCCTGCTCGTCCGCTATCCGGATTCCTGTCAGCTCTGCACCAAAGAACAGTACGGCGAGGAAATCAAACTTGCTCTCGGTATCCGGCGCGGCGGCAATCTCTCGCAGTCGCTTCTCGAAGTGCTGGCGGTCATCGCATACAACCAGCCCGCGACCCGGGCGTTTGTCGATACCGTCCGCGGTGTGGATTCCAACTACGCCGTGAATACCCTTGTGGACAAAAAAATGATCGAACCGTGCGGACGCCTTGATACCCCTGGACGCCCCACGCTCTACCGTACCACGGAAGATTTTCTTCGCGTATTCGGTATTTCCTCTCTCGAAGAACTGCCGTCGGTGCTCGTGAAAAGCGACACCGGCGAGACTGTAGAAGTCTCTCCGAACCCTGCAGTCACATCCGAACCATCATGACCCTGTCATTCATCCACCGCGAAAGGAGGTCACGCTCTTGCAGCTGCTCTTACTCATCCTGCGCATTTTTCTCTATATTCTGCTCGGTATTGTTGTTCTTCTCGGCGTGATCCTTTCCATGCGGCTGAAGATCTATATCCGCATGACCGACACCTTCGGTCTGCGTGCGGGACTCGGCCCGGTCGTTCTGACACTTGCACCCGCAAAGCCGAAAAAACCCGTTGATCCAGAGGACTTCACGTACGAAAAGCATCAGAAACGATTGCAAAAAGAACGTGCTCGTGCCTTGAAAAAGGCCGAAAAAGCCGAAAAAAAGAAACAGGCCAAAGCCCTTGCCAAGGAAGCCGAAAAAACCGCCAAAGAAGAAGCGGCGGCGGAAGAAAACGGCGAACCCGTCAAGAAGTTCACTCTGGAAGCGATCCTCGGAATCATCGAATTCGTACTCGAAGAATTCCCGCGCTTTACCTCGTACATCCACACGGAAATCCGGATGCTCGACATTACCGTCGCCGGAAAAGATGCTGCGGACTGTGCGAAAAAATACGGCATCATCGCTCAGCTCACCAGCTACCTGCTGGAGATTCTGGATAAAGGAACCTCGATGAAGCCCATCAAGCCCGACACCGTCGCGGTACGCGCCGATTTTCTCGCCGCAAAAACCGTGTATCGGATGGACATCCGCATCAAACTGCGGCTCTTCTCCATTGTGCGGGTCGGTTTCCACACACTTGTGTGGTATATCAAATCGAAAATCAAAAAATGATTTCCCTGATCCAAGCGGACAAAATTATTTTCACATATACTCATATCACCTATCTCGGAGGATATTATGGCTGAGAACAATACCAACAAACTCGGTGACATCACCAAGACTTCCCTTGAGTCGATCCGCTCCATGCTCGACGCCAACACCATCATCGGCGATCCCATCGAAACCGCAAGCGGTACCTGCATTATCCCGATCTCCAAGATCTCGGTCGGCTACGCGTCCGGCGGCGTCGATTATCTCAAGAAGGATGCCCCCATGTCGAACGGCAAGCCCGTCTACAACAACTTCGGCGGCGGTGGCGGAACCGGCATCACCGTTACTCCGGTGGCCTTCCTGGTGGTTACCGCGGACGGCAATGTAAACATCCTCAATATCAGTGCACCGGCCGCTCCCGCTGCACCTGCGGCTCCCACGGACGCCGTATCTCAGGTTGTCGGTTTCCTGGAACGTTCCCCCGATCTCATTGACCGCATCAAGGGTGTTCTCGGTAAGAAAAACGAGGAAAACAACATTTAAGCTATCCACAAATTTGTTTTCTGACCGCAATTTGGTCTGATAAAACAGTTCCCTTCTGTTTATACTACCCATGTAATCCGTATTCCACGATACGTAGTAAATCAAATGGAGCTGTTATGAAAAAAATCTGTATCTTCGCCGCAGCAATCCTGTTCTGCCTTCCTTTGTGCAGTCTTTTTGCTGCGGCTGAATGTGCGTCTGCGGACAATGTGTCCGCGCAGGCTGCAATTCTGATCGAAGCGGACAGCGGGGAGATCGTTTTCGAAAAAAATGCCCATCAGAAACTTCCGATGGCAAGTACCACAAAGATTATGACCGCTCTCGTTGCGCTGGAGGAAGGAGATCTTTCGAAGACTGTAAAGGTTGCGGAAGGCGCCTGCGGTGTTGAGGGATCGAGCATTTATCTGACCTCAGGGGAAGAACTGACACTCGAACATCTGCTCTACGCCCTGATGCTCGAAAGTGCCAACGACGCTGCAGCTGCGATAGCCTATGAAATTGCCGGCGGCATCGAACCCTTCGCGGAACGCATGAACCGGATGGCGGAAAACATCGGTCTGACCGAATCGCACTTCACCAATCCGCACGGCCTCGACGACGATGCTCACTATACGACTGCGTACGATCTCGCGAAACTGACCGCATATGCCCTGAAGAACGAACAGTTCCGGAAGATCGTTTCCACGTACAAGCACCAGATCCCTCTTCGCGGGGACGAAGGGATACGCGTTCTGCTGAACCACAATAAACTGCTGCGGATGTCAGAGGATGCCATCGGCGTAAAAACCGGTTTTACCAAACGCAGCGGACGCTGCCTTGTATCAGCAGCAGAGCGCAACGGTGTCCGTGTGATCGCTGTGACACTGAACGCGCCCGACGACTGGAACGATCATCTGTTCCTGCATGAAACGGGATTTTCCCGCTATCACCTCGAACGCCTGGCAGAAGAAGGTCAGTTCACCTTCGAAATCCCCTGTCCGACAGCGGAAAACGGTGTCATAACCGTCACCAACACGGACTCCCTGTCCGTTTGCCTGAAAAACGGAACGGAAGTCACGTATGTTGCAGAAGCACCGCATCTTTTCATGCCTCCGGTTACGGTTGGCGACGTCCTCGGACGTGTCACATTCACCGCAGGCGGAAATGTGATCGGAGAAATTCCGCTGTACGCTCAGACATCCGTCGCGGAACCGGAAGACGATCGCTCTCTCGGTCAGAAACTCCTCGATAAATTCCACTGAATCCCATTATAAAAAGGTTTTGAAGGGGTTCGGGGGAACTTTTCCATAAAAAGTTCCCCCGAAAACTCTATTTGATAACACCATGGATAAAATCAGACTTCAAAAGTATCTGAGTGAATGCGGAGTGCTGTCCCGCCGCGCTGCGGAAAACGAAATTTCCGCCGGACACGTGTCGGTCAACGGCATTCCGGCGTCACTCGGTGATAAAGTCGACCCGGAAACCGACGAAGTCGTGTGGAACGGTCGAAAAATCGAATCCAAAACAGACGGCGGAGAACGCCGCTGTACGTACATTCTTCTCAACAAACCGGCCGGTTACGTAACGACCCTGTCCGATGAAAAAGGCCGCCGCACCGTCGCCGATCTCATTTCGGACGCCGGAACACGCCTGTATCCAGTCGGACGTCTCGACCAGTTCTCGGACGGTCTGCTTCTCTGCACCGACGACGGCGAACTGACCAACAAGATCACACATCCGTCGCATCATATCTCCAAAACTTATGTCGGCATCCTCACCGCACGCCTTGACGACCATGACATCCGTGAACTCGGCGTCCCCTTCGAACTCGACGGCTACATGCTCCGTCCGTTTGAAGTGCGCCGTCTCGGGTACCGAAAAGCCGGTCAGACGGACGCGACCGTTGTGGAATTCGTTCTGCACGAAGGACGGAACCGCGAGATCCGCAAAATCTGCGCACATCACGGCTACAAGCTCGCAAAACTGACGCGTGTTGCCATCGGTGATATCCGCCTCGATGCCCTGCCGTCCGGAAAATGGCGTCATCTGACCGACGAAGAAGTCGCTTATCTGAAATCCGTATAACACAATATCTGCCGAGGTCATCATGTTCAAAGTTCAGCCCCTCCGTTCCAAAGAAGTCCAGCAGGAGCTTGCGGCTTCTCTTGGCGTAACCTACTACGAAAACACCTACTCCTTCTTCACCGTTGAAATGGACGAAGAAGCAACGAAAATCCTCTCCATCATCGGTCTGTGCCAGTTCGAGTATTCACCCGACGGCGCAGTTATCAAGTCCATCGCAGCAGCACCCGACAAAAAGGGAGACGAAGCGGTGTTCATCATGGTGCGCACCGTCATGAATTTCTGCTACCGTGCCGAAATCCCGACCATCGCGCTCGAAATCTCTGATAACGCAAACGATCTTACGTCCGATGCCGAATTTGTGAAGTCTCTCGGCTTCCGCAAAAAAACCGGCTATATTATCGATCTGAAGAAATTTTATCGATCTCCCTGTCATTACAATGAAACAGAAAACTAAAATTATCGCCGCACTCGACTCATTCAAGGGTGCGGTTTCTTCCTATGAAGCCGGATGCGCTGTACGGCGCGGAATCCAGCGCCGTCTTCCGGACTGTGATGTCACCGTTTTTTCTCTCGGTGACGGCGGCGAGGGCACCAGCGCGGCGTTTTTTGAAGCAGGCGAAGTACATTCCATCCGTGTGAGCGATACGCATCGCGCAGAGACCGACGCAATCTACGTTCTTCTTGAAAAAAACGGTGTGAAGACCGCCATGTTCGATATGGCGGCAGCCGCAGGTCTGCATCATTCCCGGAACCACGGACTGGACATCCGTTCCGCGACGACGGCGGGCGTCGGCGAACTGATCGTACATCTGGTCAACGAAGGATGCGGCGAGATCATTGTCGGTCTCGGCGGAAGCGGTACGAACGACGGCGGCACCGGTGCACTGTTCCGCATGGGTGCAAAATTTTTCGACAAAAACGGTAAAGAACTGGACGGTACCTCCGGTGCGGCGGTTCTCGCGGATGTTGTATCCTGCGATTTTACCGGTGTCCATAAACTGCTCACCGGCATAAAACTGACACTTCTCTACGACGTTGCGGTTCCTCTGACGGGTGAATTCGGTGCGTCCCGGATGTTCTCCCATCAGAAAGGCGCAGACGAATCGACCATAGATGAACTCGAACGTGCCATGACTTCCTTTGCCGCAGTCGGCGACCATGCATACGGAGACGCTGTCTCGGAACGGCAAGGTGCCGGTGCCGCAGGCGGTCTCGGCTACGGACTGTCCCTCGCAGGCGGCGAACTTCATCCCGGTGCGGAATACGTCCTCGATTTTGTCGGATTCCGCGAAGCGGCAGCGAACGCCGCTCTTGTCATCACCGGCGAAGGAAAAACCGACCGTCAGACGGCACGAGGAAAACTCCCCTTCACCGTAGCAAACTATGCAGGAGAAGTGCCGACGGTTTGTCTGTGCGGAACATTCGTACCGGATCCCGATCTGTACAGCGGCGGATTCGACGCGGTGTTCTCGATCATCAATGCGCCTTCTTCTCTCGAGGAATCCATGGCAAACACAGAACCGCTTCTCGAAAACGCGGCGTACAACGTCGCAGGAATGCTTGCGGCTCTTCTGAAATTCTGAAATTACAAAAAACCGACGAAAACGTCGGTTTTTTCTTTATTTGATTCCGAGAGATTCGCCGGTGATTTCCGTTCCCTCCGGGATCGCGAAATATTCCGCCGTATACGCATCAAGCTCGTACACTCCCGCGCAGATCCGTCCGGTTTCAAGAGATTTCGCGCCTTCGGGCAAAGAAAACTCCCGCTTTTCCGTCCGGTTGGCAAGGATCAGGATCGTATCGCCGTCCCCGTTATCCGGACACCGCACATAGGCAAACACATCCGAAGTCAGCACAACAATGCGGAAGAGACCGTCGCGGAAAACCGTGCAGTCCTTCCGGATGTTCCCGATCTTCCGGTAATGTGCAAGAATGGTTTCGTCAATATTGTGCCAGGGGAACGGACGGCGGCAGAACGGATCACGGTAACCTTCCATTCCGGCTTCGTCGCCGTAGAAGACACACGGTACACCCGGCAGTCCTGCAAGAATCGAATACGCGAACATCAGACGTGCCGCGCCTTCCTTCCGTTCCGCTGGCGTCATGCATATGGTTGACAGTTCCTCATTGGTCTTGTCACCGCAGGGCTCGCCGCCGAACAGTGTGAGAATGCGTTCGGTGTCATGCGTGCCGAGGAAATTCAGAAGCGTATCGGACGATCCCTTCGGATACCGGCGGTACGTGCCTTCCGTGAACCGGCGCATCTTCCACGCGTCGCCATCCTTCACATAGGACAGGATCGCGTCGCGGAGCGGATAGTTCATGACTGAGTCAAGCTGTTTTCCGCGGAGGTAGCAGCGGCGTCTGCCGTAGCTTACCTTATCGGATGCGTCTTCCCAGACCTCACCGATGACCACGCCGTCGGGATTGTTTTCCCGTACAGATTCCCGGAAACTGTATAAAAATTCATCCGACAGCTCATCCGCAACGTCAAGACGCCAGCCGGAAATTCCGGTGTGCATCCATTTCGGAACGACAAGATTGCCGATAAAATCCTGATAATCCGGATTAGAGCTGTCCACGCGAGGAAGGACTTTCACGCCCCACCAGCACTCGTACTCGTCCGGGAAGTCGCGGAACATATACCAGTCGGAATACAGCGATTCCTCCGACTGATACGCGCCGACAGAATCGTAATTGTCGAACCGGTTGAAGTAGATGCTGTCCGCGCCTGTGTGGTTGAACACGCCGTCGAGGATAATCTGGATATCATGTTCCGCCGCGGTACGGCAGAGCTCCTCCAGCGCTTCGTCCCCGCCGAACATTTCGTCCACGGTGAGGTAATCGCCGGTATCGTACTTGTGGTTGGAGTACGCGTCAAAAACCGGCGAGAGGTAGATCGTCGTCACGCCGAGAGAGGCAATGTAGTCGATTTTTTCGGCAATTCCGTACAGGCTTCCGCCGAAAAAGACGTTGTTCGCGACTTCCGCACCCGGGTATTCCCCGTACTGCGGGATGCCGTTTTCCCAGTCGGGATCGAACTCTGCGGCTTCCTTCACCGGAAGATCGTGCTTCTCCGACTTTGCAAACCGGTCAACGAAAATCTGATACACGACACCTCTCCGGAACGCCTTCGAAGTCTCATAATCCGGTGCGTGCAGCAGAAGCTGACGTTCCCCGATATGATCGGCGATCTCTTCCAGCGCAATGGGATTTTCCCCGCCAAGACAGAGTTCCTCGTCCCCGGACTTCACGGAATAATAATAGTAGAACAGACCGTTGTCGGTCAGTTCGTATTCCGCAAGGATGTCTTCACAGTGCACATCCGCCGTGAACGTCCGCACGCCATCTTCTGTTTTATCGGATTCCGTCATGGGGATCGGAACGGTCTTGCCGTTGTAACTGCGGTTCCACTCGTCCGCATGAATATAGATGCAGACACATACAGGTTCTTCCGCATCCGGGATGCGGTCGTTCTGCACTTTCAGCGTGAAGCGCAGATAAGCGTCCGCCGGAAATGCGCCGAACAGCGACGCATCCCCGGTGGTCTTCAAATTTGTTTTAAATTCTTCAAAAGGCGGTCTCATTTTACAGGAGAAGTATGCCAGATGTTGTCCGCGTATTCACGGATGCTGCGGTCAGAGGAGAAGAATCCTGCGCCTGCAATGTTGAGCAGAGACTTTCTCGTCCATGCTTCTTCATCCGCATAGGTCCTGATAACGCGGTTGTAAACGTTGAGATAGGAGTCATAGTCCGCGAGACACATATACGGGTCTGCGATGCCGTAGCCGTAGAGGAAGTAGTCCGCCATGCTGCCGAAGTGGTTGCCGGCGAAGCTGCCGCGGAGACGGTTGATGACGCCCTGCAGCTTTTCGCTGTTGTTGTAGTATTCGAGTGAGGAATAGCCGCGCTTCCACATATCGTCCACTTCGTTGGAAGTCAGACCGAAAATGAAGATGTTGTCGTCGCCGACCGCGTCGCGCATTTCGACATTCGCACCGTCAAGGGTACCGAGAGTGAGCGCACCGTTGACCATGAACTTCATGCAGCCGGTGCCGCTCGCTTCCTTGCCGGCGAGGGAAATCTGTTCGCTGATGTCGGATGCGGGCATGAGGACTTCTGCGGTGCTGACGTTGTAGTCTTCGAGGTAGATGACGCGGAGGATGTCACGCACCTTGGGATCCTTGGAAATTTCTTCACCGAGGCTCCAGATGAGCTTGATGATATCCTTCGCCATATAGTAGCCGGGAGCCGCCTTGCCGCCGAAGATGAACGTGGAAGGAGTGTACTCGCCGTTCGGATTCGCCTTGATTTCGTTGTAAAGGGTGATGATCTTCAGAACGTTCAGGAGCTGACGCTTGTATTCGTGCATACGCTTGACCTGTACGTCGAAGACGGAGTTGACGTCAATCGCTTCGCCGGTCTTGTTGAAGTAATACTTCGCGAAGTCGAGCTTGCGGTCGGTCTTGATGGTGCGGAGACGTTCATGGATGCTCTTGTCGTCCACAAACTGACGGAAGTTTGCGAGTTCTTCCGTATTCTTGCGGTAGCCGGTGCCGATGGTTTCATCGAGAAGGGATGCAAGACCGGGGTTGGAGTAGCAGAGCCAGCGGCGCATTGCAATACCGTTGGTGACATTCGTGAACTTGTACGGCATTGCCTTGTAGTAATCATGGAATACAGTACGCTTCAGAATGTCAGAGTGCAGCGCGGAAACGCCGTTGACGGTATGGGAAGCAGCAACGCTGAGGTTCGCCATACGCACCTGAGAGTAGCCGATGATTGCCATGCGGGAAATACGGTCCCAGTCGCCCGGATACATGTTCCAGAGATCCGCGCAGAGACGGCGGTTGATTTCTTCCACGATCATGTAGATTCTGGGCAGCTTGAGCTTGAAGAGGTAAACGTTCCACTTTTCAAGCGCTTCGGGGAGAACAGTGTGGTTGGTGTAGGAAACGACCTTGGTGACCACGGACCATGCGGATTCCCAGGAGTAGGAGTAGGTATCCATGAGAATACGCATGAGTTCCGGTACAACGAGTGCGGGATGCGTGTCGTTGATGTGGATTGCAACCTTGTCCGCAAAGTTGTAGAGCGTGCCGTAGCCTGCAAGGTGGTCGGAGATGATGCTCTGGAGGGATGCGGAAACAAGGAAGTACTGCTGAGTCAGACGGAGAAGTTTACCTTCATCATGGTCGTCGGAGGGATAGAGAACCTTGGAGATCACCTGTGCGTTGGAAGATTCCTGGATCGCCTGAACGTACTGTCCCTGCGAGAAGAGGCTCATGTTGAAACGGGAGGTATCGACTGCCTTCCAGAGACGGAGAACGTTGACCGCCTGGGAGTCGGAGCCGGATACCATCATATCGTACGGAACCGCATTGACATCTTCGTAGTTATCGTACAGGATCGTGCACTTGCCGTTTTCCCACTTTTCTTCGACGGTACCGCCGAGACGGACAGTGAACGCCTTGTCGGTACGCGGAACGAGCCATGTGTCACCGCGTCCCATCCATGCGTCAGGAAGTTCGACCTGGTTGCCGTCGATGATCTTCTGCTTGAAGAGACCGTATTCGTAGCAGATGGAGAAACCGGTCGCCGCGTAATCAAGGGAAGTCAGAGAGTCGAGGAAGCATGCCGCGAGACGGCCGAGACCGCCGTTGCCGAGCCCCGGGTCGGGTTCAAATTCATAGATCTTGTTCAGATCGAAGCCCATTTCCGCGAGGACAGTCTTATAGAGATCCGCCACGTCAAGGTTCATAAGGTTGTTGCGAAGCTGACGCCCCATGAGGAATTCCATGCAGAGGTAGTAAACCTTCTTAGGATGCTGCTTCTTTACCTTTTCACGGAAGATCGATCTCTTTTCGGTCAGAATGTCCTTTACGCTCATGACCGTTGCCTTGTAGATCTGTTCTTCGGTCGCTTCATCCGGCATTACGCCAAAGTAGCGGATCAGCTTCTGTTCGATGCTTTCACGAACCATAGCTTCCGTCAGTTTTTCATTCATGTTCATATCGTTGATCCTTACATTCGAATTTGAGACAATTTTTTAAAAGATTATTCCGGCCGATAAAAATATAGACATGCAAACAGTCGGAAAAAAGGATTCTGACCATTTGTATGACTATATCCTTCTGCCGGAAACAATCTTTCGCGGAATTTTCGAGGGGCACTTTTCCGAAAAGTGCCCCTCAGAGAACCCCGGTCGACGAAAAAATTATCCGTCTTATATTTTACATCAAAGAGTTGTAAATATCAATATACTTTTTAGCCGAAACTGTCCAGGAAAAGTCCACTTTCATGACATTTTTGACAAGTTCCGCCCATTCGGTATGGTTTTCATATAGTGAAAGCGCAGACTCAAGAACGTACATCATATCGTGTGCGTTGTAGTTGGCGAAGGTGAATCCGTTACCGGTGCCTTCTTCTGCATTATATGCCTTGATGGTGTCATGGAGACCGCCGCATTCACGGACAACGGGAACGGTGCCGTAACGGGACGCGATCATCTGGGACAGACCGCAGGGTTCGCTCTTCGAAGGCATCAGGAAGAGATCCGCGCCTGCGTAGAACTTCTTGGAGAGCGCCTTGTTGTATTC
Organism: Clostridia bacterium; assembly: GCA_017398585.1. GTDB lineage: Bacteria > Bacillota > Clostridia > Oscillospirales > CAG-272 > UMGS1696. The sequence goes on along the minus strand of JAFQFS010000094.1, from coordinate 9,523 downwards.
GAGCTTGACGCAGACCTGTTCGGGATAACGGAGCGCGAGACCTGCGAAGAAGTTCTCGAGTTCGGTTTCGCCGGTGCCGAGGAGGACGAACTGAACCTTATTGTTGACGATGAATTCTTCGATGATGTGCTTGACGAGGTCGAAGCCCTTGTGGGACGCGAGACGGGAAACCATCGCGATGATGGGAGTTTCGGGATCTGCTTCGAAGCCGCAGAGTTCCTGAAGTTCTGCCTTGCAGACCGCTTTGCCCGCCATGGAATCGATCGTGAAGGTTTCGGCGATATCCGGGTCGGTTTCGGGATTGTAGTAATCCACGTCGATGCCGTTGACGATGCCGATCAGCTTGCCTTCCGCATCGGCGGAACGGAGAATGTGGTGCAGACCGCTCGCGTAGTATTCGGTGAGGATTTCACGGGAATACTGCTGGCTGACGGTGTTGACCATATCCGCGCAGACGATCGCGCCCTTGAGCAGATTGACGTTACCGTTGTATTCGACAACGCTGCGGTCCCATTCGGGGAGTTCGAACACTTCACCGAGGATGCCGAAATCAAACACGCCCTGATAGTCGATGTTGTGGATGGTGAACAGCGCGGAGATGTTCTGATATTCTTCCAGATGAGAATATTTTCTCTTGAGGTAGATCACAGCCAGCGCTCCCTGCCAGTCGTTGGAATGGAGGATATCCGGATAGAAGTTGACCGCAGCCATCAGTTCCAGCACGCACTTGGAGAAGAATGCGAAACGTTCGCCGTCGTCGAAGCAGCCGTACAGACGGTCGCGTTCAAAATAATACTGGTTGTCGATAAAGTAATAGATAACGCCTTCGTTCACGGTCTTCCAGATGCCGCAGTACTGATTTCTCCATGCCAGACGCACGTTGATCTCAGTGACCAGTTCAATCTGTTCGGCATACTTCGCGCGAACAACCGGATACATCGGCATAACAACGCGGACATCGGAATCCTTGTCCAGTACCTTCTTCACCGACTTCGGCAGAGCACCCATAACGTCCGCCAGACCGCCGGTCGAAGCATACGGCAGCGCTTCCGCAGCAGCGTATAAAATTTTCATAGTTAATCTCCTTTTAATGGGGGTTTCCGGGGAAAACTTTTTACAAAAAGTTTTCCCCGGACCCCTTTCAAAAAACTTCAATCTATTATGGTAACAGAGTTTGTGCAAATTATTTGTAATCAGAAATTTTGTCCGCATGACAAAATCATATTACTCACAATCTGCACCCAACTTTGTCCGTATCATAGTCCAAAAAGGTTTTTGGAAGGGATGCGACTTAGAAAGTCGCGGGGAAACCTTTTTCCTCAAAAAAGGTTTCCCGCGAAAAGTCAAATCAACTTGCCCTTGGAAATGTAGTAGGGCTGGGTGTCGGCACCGCTGAGCATGCGTCCGTCACGGATGACTGCGTTCTTGTCGGTGATGACGCAGTTCAAGAATGCGCCCTCTCCGATGATGGAGTCCTGCATGATGATGCTGTTCTTGACGGTAGCGTTGCGGCCGATCTTGGCACCGCGGAAGATAATGGAGTTTTCGACCGTACCTTCGATGTAGCAGCCGTCCGCGATCATGGAGTTCTTTACGATGGAGGTGGGGCTGTAGTAGGACGGTGTGGAATTTCTAACCTTCGTGTATACCGGACGATTCTTTACATTGAACAGGGAGTCACGCGCTTCCACGTTGTGGAGAAGATCCATGCTGTGAGAGTAGTAATCCGCGAAGGAAGAGATGCATGCGAAGTAACCTTCGTACTTGTAGACACGGTAATTCATGTGCTTCATGTTGCGCGCGATGACGTCGCGGGTGAGGCTGACATGGTCGTGTGCGATCGCGTCGAGGACGATCTGCTGCAGGTAGGAGGTCTTCATGACCACGATGTTCAGGCTGATGTCCGCTACGCCTCTGAAGTTGGACGGGTATGAGAGAACGTCGGTTACACGGCCTTCTTCATCGGAGGTGAAGATGGTATTGATCTTTGCGGTTTCGGGAGTGAGTTCAACGCTCTTGACCGCGATGGTCATATCTGCGTCGGTCTTCTGATGGTATGCAATGATATCGTTGAAATCAACGTTGCAGATCACGTCGCAGTCGGAGAGAACAACGTAGTCGTCCGTGATGCGGCTGATGGAGTTATTCACACTCTTGAGCGCCTGCAGTCTGGTCTGATAAACAAGATTGCTGTTGTTCGCGTAAGCGTTGATGTACGGCGGGAGGATCTTGATACCGCCGGAACGACGTGCGAGATCCCAGTCCTTACCGGAACCGATGTGGTCCATGAGAGACTGATAGTTGTAGTGGGTGATCACGCTGATGTTATAGATATTGGAGTTTACCATGTTGGAAAGCGTGAAGTCGATGAAGCGGTAACGGCACGCAAACGGGACAGACGCAACGGTGCGCAGTCTGGTCAACTCCGGTATATTATTATCATGAATATTCGAGAAAATGATTCCTGACGCTGACATTGTATTCGATTCCTTTCTGTCTTCTGTCGTATCTGTGGCGTATGTTCCGGATTACTTGTTCTTAGCGAGCCATTCGCTGTCGACCATTTCGCCGCCCGCGATTTTCGAGCCGGGCTTGATGTCCAGTTCGGAGCCGATGAGAGCGATGCCGCTGTTGCTGCTCTTGGTATGACCGATGATGGAGCCTGCACCGATCTTGGTGTCGCTGTCGATGATGGAGTAGTTGATGGTTGCGCCTTCCGCGATGGTGACGTTGCGCATGATGATGGAATCCTTGATGATCGCACCGCGCGCTACCTTAACGCCGCTCGCGAGGACAGAGTTTTCAACAATACCTTCAACTTCGCACCCTTCGGTGATGAGGGAATTGGAAATCTTCGCGTATTCGCCGATGTACTGCGGCGGATCGGAGTAGTTTCTGGAAAAGATTCTCCAGCTGCGGTCGCGGAGGTCAAATTCCGGTTTGTCGCCGATGAGATCCATGTTCGCTTCCCAGAGAGACTGGATTGTTCCGACGTCCTTCCAGTAGCCGGAGAACGCATATGCGTACATCTTGCGGCCGTCGGCGAGCATCTTCGGGATGATATTCTTACCGAAGTCCTTGGAAGATTCCGGGTCTGCTTCGTCTTCGATCAGGTACTGTTCCAGGAGATCCTTGTTGAAAATATAGATACCCATGGATGCCTTGGTGCTCTTCGGCTGCTTCGGCTTTTCTTCGAATTCCGTGATGCGGAGGTCGTCGTCGGTGTTCATGATACCGAAGCGACTTGCTTCTTCGAGAGAAACTTCAAGAACCGCGATGGTGCATTCCGCGCCTTTTTCCTTGTGCGCTTCGAGCATCTTTTCGTAGTCCATCTTGTAGATGTGGTCACCGGAGAGAATCAGAACATAGTCGGGATCGTAGCGGTTAATGAACTCAAGGTTCTGGTAAATCGCGTTTGCGGTACCCTTGTACCAGTCCGCACCGGACTTCGCCTGATACGGAGGAAGAACGCGCACACCGCTGTTGACACGGTCAAGGTCCCACGGTTCGCCGTTGCCGATGTACTCGTTCAGAGCGAGCGGCTGATACTGGGTGAGAACGCCGACGGTGTAGATTCCGGAATTGACACAGTTCGACAGCGGGAAGTCGATGATCCGGTACTTACCGCCGAAGCGTACAGCCGGCTTTGCTGTTTTCTCGGTCAGTGTATAAAGTCTGCTGCCCTGCCCGCCGGCAAGAAGCATCGCAACACATTCCTGTTTCTTTAACATAGTTGCCTCCATAGTCTGTGATTTTTTATATAAAATAAAATTGTGCGCTGGTTCGGATTCCTCAGCTGTTGGTCTGTTTACGGAGGATCACACCTCCGAGTGCGGGAAGAGTGATCTCAATCTCGTTTTCGCGCTTACCGTCATCACGGATTACGGCGCGGGTACGGACCGCTTCTTCGTTCACACGGTTCTTTCCGCCGAATTCGTACTTGTCCGTCGTCATAATCTCTTCGTAACGTCCCATCTTCGGCACGCGTACCTTGAAGTTTTCACGTACAACCGGAGCAAAATTCAGAACAATAACAATTTCGTGTCCCTTCTTGTCCTTGCGGCGGTAGGAGATCACGTTCAGATCCGCCATGTTCGGCTCGATCCATTCGAAGCCGTCCCAGGTATCGTCGATTTCCCAGAGCTCCGGAGTCGCGAGGTAGAACCTGTTCAGTTCACGGACGAAGCGCTGCATTTCGGTGTGGCGCGGGTACTGCGTCATGAACCATTCCAGTTCGTTTTCGTAGTCCCATTCGCGGAACTGCGCGAACTCGGTGCCCATGAAAGTCAGCTTCTTGCCCGGCAGGGTCATCATATACATGAGGAACGTGCGCATTCCGGCAAACTTGTCGTCGTATTCACCGAACATCTTGTCGACGAGCGACTTCTTGCCGTGCACGACTTCGTCATGCGATACCGGCAGGATATAGTTTTCCGTGAAGGCGTACATCAGCGGGAATGTCAGCTTGTTGTGAACGTGTTTTCTTGCAACCGGGTCGGTCTGAACATAATCGAACAGGTCGTTCGCGAAGCCCATATTCCACTTGAAGTTGAAGCCGATGCCGCCTTCCCAGACGGGCTTTGTGATCATCGGCCAGTCCGTGGATTCCTCGGCGATCATCAGAGCATCCGGGAATTCCGCAAAAACGGCGGTATTGAGCTTCTGGAAGAATGCGATGGCTTCGAGGTTGTGGTTGGTTCCCTTGTAGTTCGGTACCCATTCGCCCGGTCTCTTTTCATAGTCGAGGTAGAGCATCGCGGCGACAGCGTCGATGCGGAGACCGTCGGCATGGTATTCACGCAGCCAGAACAGTGCATTCGAAACGAGGAACGACTGAATTTCCGGACGTCCTACGTCGAAGTATCTTGTACCCCAGCCTTCGTTTTCCATGCGGTCTCTGCCCTGATATTCGTACAGCGGCTGACCGTCGAATTCGTAAAGACCATGACGGTCCTTCGGGAAATGTGCCGGTACCCAGTCGAGAATAACGCCGATGCTGTATTCGTGCATCTTTTCGACAAAATATTTGAAATCCTCGGGCGTGCCGTAGCGGGAGGTCGGTGCATAGTAGCCGCAGACCTGATAGCCCCATGATCCGTCGTACGGATGCTCCATAACGGGCAGCAGTTCGACGTGGGTATAACCCATGTCGGAGACGTACGGCGCGAGCTTGTCCGCGATGTCACGGTAGTTCAGATAATGTTCCCCGTCCTCCGTGGATTTCCCGTCAAGGGTACGCCATGAACCGAGATGAACTTCGTAAATATTCAGCGGTGCGCTGTAGAAGTGGTTGACCTTCGGCTTGAAGCCGCGCTGCTTCGGACAGACAGTCGCGCTGCGCTTTTTCATCCATTCCGCGTCGTTCCAGGTATGGGAAGTATCGTCGCAGAGAATGGATGCGGTCTTCAGAAGAGTTTCCGAAGAGAACGCATACGGGTCGGACTTGAGCCAGGTCACGCCGTCCTTTCCGGTGACGGCGAACTTGTAGAACTGTCCGTCAAGGGAAACATCGGACTCAACGACCACTTCCCAGATGCCGTTCTTCGTGATCCGACGGAACGGAAGACCGTTCTGCCAGTCGGTGAAATCGGCATTGAGTGTAATAAAGGTTGCGTTCGGCGCCCAGACACGGAAGGTATACACATAGCCGTCGGCGGTCTTTTCGCAGTGAGCGCCCATATAGTCGTACGATTTGTAGTTGGTTCCCTGATGGAAAAGATACGCCGGGAGCTCGTCAGTTTCGGGCAGTCCCGCGCCAATCGGGCGGACAGACTCCTCCGTGACCTCACGGACGTTCAGGTTTTCGAGTTCTTTCATTTTATCAATCCATCCTTTCCGTTATTCATTATACCCCAAATGGAAAGATTTTGCAAGGGCTTTTTGATATATTCATAAATAATTTTTATAAATAATAGATAAGATTTTGTTATATTACACAATTATCACTAATTAATCGTCGAAAAAAGTTCAGGAACTGTCCTCAAAAGTCCCGTCCGCCCCCCGAAATTGTGCAAAATTCCCTCCAGCGTAAGAAAAAAACTCCGCAATACCGTCCGTATCGCAGAGTTTTTGTACAATCTGATATTCCATTTACTGTATGTTCCCGTTTCTTATAAACACGGGAAGTCCTTTTTCCTCTTTCACGGTGAAGCGCCACGGATATTCCGCCGCTTCTCCGGCATAATCAATGCCGATCCGCGGCGAACGGACGATCTCAGCCGCACAAAATCCATCATCCTGCACAAAGAAATTGTGTGACAAAAAATCCGCATTGACCGAATCTTCAAAAACCATATCAAGCTTATCCAGTGACCGGTCGATGGACATCGCCGTACACAGTTTGCCGGGCCCGTTGGTGAAGGAAAAGATCTCCTTCCGAGACAGCTCATCAAACGCCTTCGGCACTGCTTTTCTGCGGCGTCCCCGGGCGAGATACGTACGGTACATCTCTTCTTCCCCGGCGATGGGATATCCCCCGCGGATCAGAACCGCTTCGGGATTCCCGTCTTCATTCGCCGTAATGTTCATGCAGGAATAAATCCCGTAGATGAGGTAGACGTAAGCGTGCCCGCCCTCGAGATACATCGTTTCGGTCCGCGCGGTACGGCGTCCGCCGTACGCGTGGGACGCACGGTCGATGACCCCCATGTATGCTTCCGTTTCAGTAATGACCGCTGCAAGTACGGTACCGTTCACGATGTGAACGAGCGTTTTTCCGATAAGATTTTCCGCAAGAGTCAGCGCGTCGGTGCAGTAGAATTCACGCGGAAGAGGGTGAAAATCAGTCAAAGCAGAGAGGAGTGGTCGGGCAGCTCTGACGGGGATTTGCCATCATGGGGGCGACCGTTTCACGCCACTTGTTGTAATGTTCGGTTTCCTTGTGAGCCGCAGCGGCTTCCTTGTCCGCATAAACTTCGTAAAGGATGAACTTGGTGGGATCATTATTCGCATGGAGGACGTCAAAACGGATGTTGCCGGGCTCCTTGCGGGAATTTTCGTGATTGTACTTGGTAATTTCAGCGAACGCGTCAACGTATTCGGGAAGAACGTCAACGTAAACAACAGTTGCAAGCATTTTCAATATTCTCCTGATTTATTTGTCTGAAAGTTTTGGAAAATGGGGTAACAAGTTGCTAAAGCAACTTGGGGAAAAACTTTATGAAAAAAGTCTTTCCCCGATGATCTCACATTTTTACTTCGCTTCAACGATGCGGAAGAATTCGAGTTCTTCACCGGACGGGCCGTATACGAAGCCGCAGTTGAGGGTAAGCTTTACGGGAGCGGAGTTCAGCGGAACAACCTTCGGTTCGGACTTCGGCTTTGCACCCGCAGCGATTGCGGTCGCATAAGCGGCGTCAACGTCGTCTACCTTCATTGCAAAGTGGATGTAATTGGTGTTTGCACCTTCTGCGCCGCCTGCGAACAGTTCAAGGATGCCGCCGTCACCGAGGTCGAGCATTGCGATTCTGCCGTCGCCTTCCCCCCACTGGGTATAGAACTTCATGCCGAGTGCTTCGTAGAACTTGAGAGAAGCTTCAAAATCCACTGCCTTCAGCGCGATGTGATGGAATCCCATTCCCTTGATGATTTCGTTTGCCATGTTTTTTCTCCTTTGTATGTAGAGTTTTATTGGTTTCACATTTTATGGTTTTCAGCGGTAGTACCGGATGCTGGTGATGACTTTGCCGAGGATCATCAGGCTGTTGACAATGATCGGAAGCATCGCACGGTTTTCCGGCTGGAGACGGAAGTGACCGTCTTCCTTATAGAACGTCTTGACCGTCGCTTCGTCGTCAATCAGCGCAACAACAATGTCGCCGTTTTCCGCGATCGGCGTTTTTTCCACGATCACAATGTCACCATCGAGGATCCCCGCTTCGATCATGCTGTTTCCGGAAACACGGAGAGCGAACATTTCATTTTCCGGAAGCGAACGGAGTCCTGCGGGATAATGGATGTAACCTTCATAGTTTTCCACAGCAAGAATCGGCGTTCCCGCCGTCACACGTCCGATGATCGGAATGCTCAGACTATCGGGATTCTCTGCCGCGTCCGCGGTGTTCAGACCTTCGATACGTACGGTACGGCTTTTTCCGTCTTCCTTCTGAATGTATCCCTTCTCCTCCAGGCGTTCGAGGCAGGTGTGAACCGTTGAGGTGCTCTTGATGTTCAGCGCCGCACAGATATCGCGTATGGACGGCGAATAGCCTCTGGTCTTGATATTCTCTTTGATATAGTCAAAAACAAGCTGTTCCTTCGGGCTGAGTTTCGTCATTCCGGTCACCTCATATGCAGTAATAAAATATTGGATAAATTGTACAGAATCGTTCCGCAAGTGTTTTGCGGTTTCATTATATCATAAGTTTCCCGGCATGTAAACACTTGTTCGTGATTTTTTCTCTGTTTTTTTCCGACGCCGGAAAATCTGACATACAAATCCGGTGGGTTTGTGAAGAAAATGTAAAAATCGAAAAAATCTTGCTTTAGTGATTGAAAAAATCGGATTCATAGTGTATAATGTATCATAGCGGGATTTTGGAATTCTATTTCAAATATTTTCCGATCTTTTAAATTATCAAGGAGTTTATTAAATGGTTACTAACAAGCATGTCCTCTCCTGGGTAGAGGAAATGGCAGCCCTGACTTGCCCTGATAAGATCGTATGGATCGACGGTTCCGAAGAACAGGCGGAAGCACTCCGTGCGGAAGCTTGCTCCACCGGCGAAATGATAAAGCTCAACGAAGAAAAGCTCCCCGGATGCTATCTTCACCACACTGCTGTCAACGACGTAGCGCGCGTTGAAGGCAGAACCTTCATCTGCACTTCTAAGAAGGAAGACGCAGGCACCATCAACAACTGGATGGACCCCAAGGAATGCTACGAAAAGCTCGGCAAGCTCTACAAGGGCGCTATGAAGGGCAGAACCATGTACGTTATCCCCTACTCCATGGGTATCGTTGGTTCCGACTTCGCGAAGTACGGTATCGAACTTACCGACTCCATCTACGTTGTACTCAACATGCTCATCATGACCCGCGTAGGCACCAACGTTCTCGAAGCTCTCGGCGACAGCGACGACTACATCAAGGGTCTCCACGCAAAGGCTGAACTCGACGAAGAAAACCGTTACATCTGCCACTTCCCGGAAGACAACACCATCTGGTCCGTTAACTCCGGCTACGGCGGAAACGTTCTCCTCGGCAAGAAGTGCTTCGCTCTCCGTATCGCTTCCTACCTCGGCCGTAAGGAAGGCTGGATGGCTGAACACATGCTCATCCTCGGTATCGAATTCCCGAACGGCGACGTCAAGTACATCTCCGCTGCATTCCCGTCCGCATGCGGCAAGACCAACCTCGCTATGCTCATTCCGCCGGAAGTTTACAAGAAGCAGGGCTACAAGGTATGGTGCGTAGGCGACGATATCGCATGGCTCCGCGTCGGTCAGGACGGTCGTCTCTGGGCAGTCAACCCCGAAAACGGCTTCTTCGGCGTTGCTCCCGGTACTAACGAAAAGTCCAACCC
>JAFQFS010000093.1 GCA_017398585.1 Clostridia bacterium | reverse complement strand
GCGCTTTTTCTTTTCCTGCTTGGCGCGAAGGATCAGAACGCAAAGCGCAGGACTGAGCGTCAGCGCGTTGACGCCGGAGAGGACCAGAGCCACGCACATCGTCACGGCAAACTGTTTGTAAATGACCCCGACCATACCGCCGTTGAAGCAGATCGGAACATAAATGGCCAGCGTCACGAGCGTCGTTGCGATGATGGCGCCGGTGATCTGCCCCATACTTTTGTACGTCGCTTCGCGCGGGGACATTCCTTCCTCGATGTTCGACATGACGCTCTCTACCACGATGATGGCGTCATCCACGAGCGACCCAATAACGAGGATCAGACCGAACATCGTCAGGGTATTTACGCTGTAGCCGAAAACCATCAGGAACGGGAACGTACCGACAAGCGCGACCGGAATGGCGATCGACGGAATGATCGTAGCACGCCAGTCCTGAAGGAAGAGATACGTCACGGCAATGACCAAAACGAGGGCTTCGATCAGCGTGCGAATGATCTCCTTCAGCGAGATCGTGATGTATTCCGTCGGATTGTAAATAATGGAGAAATCGATTCCCGCCTTTTCAAATTCCGGACGAAGCTGTTCGATCTTCTCCAGCGTTCCATTTACCGTATTCAGTGCGTTGGAGCCTGCCGTACGGAAAATAACGACTGGAACACAGTTCTTCATATTATGTTTACCGTGAGCCGCGTAGGATTCAGCCCCAAGCTCGATCCGTGCAATATGGCTCATCTTGACGATGTTCCCCTTACCGTCGGAGCGGACGATGATGTTGCCGAATTCTTCTTCAGTCACGAGGCGTCCTTTGACGTTGATCTTGTACTGCATCAGGTCGTTACTTGCCTCAATACCAACAGAGCCGGCAGCAGCCTGAACGTTCTGCCCTTGAATGGCAGCAGCAACTTCACTTGGCGTGATCCCCATCGCGGCCATTTTAGCCGGGTCGAGCCAGATTCGCATACTGTAGAACTCGTTGGACCACATCATACAGTCGGAAATACCGTCAACACGGGATACTTCGTCCATGATGTTGATCTTAACGTAGGACGCCAGGTCACGAAGGTTCATTGTTTTCGACTCGAACGAAAACACGCAAAGCATGTCGGAAGATTTCTTGCGGACCTGAACACCGCGTGCAATGACTTCCTGCGGAAGGACCGGTTCTGCACGGGAAACAGCATTCTGCACGTTGACCTGCGAAATGTCGGCGTCTGCACCGTATTTGAAGTAAACGCTCAAGTTGTACTGTCCGGTGTTGCTGGACGTCGATTTGTAGTACAGGAGGTTTTCCAGACCGTTCATCTGCGACTCGATCGGAGCCGCAACGGTATCGGCGATATCTTCGGCACTCGCGCCGGGGTAGACGGCCGAGACTTGGACTTCCGGCGGAGCGACTTCAGGATACTCCGCGATCGGCATGTTTGGGATGACCAGACATCCGGCCAGGATCATCAGCAGACTGATGACGATGGCGAATTTTGGTCTTTGGATAAAAATACCAGAAATCATCGTTCAGTCCTTTCATTTCTCAGAAGGCTGTTCATTGGAAACCAGTTTGCTTTCCGCCGGTTTTTCGGTCTGTTTTTCAGCCGGTTTTACTGCCGGTTTTACTGCCGGAGCGCCGCCGACGACACCCGTAACGTTCAGCGGAGCCTGTTCTGCAGTCAAACCGCTCGGAAGCGCAAGGTCGACTTTCGGCTGGACTCCCGGCATCATGATGATCTTGTGCGTACCTGTGGTCACGACGACTTCCCCTTCACGAACCGTCTGGGTCAGGTCATCATTCGGCATGATCGCCTGGTACTGTTCCGTGGCAGGACCGAGCTTCACGCGGCGCATTTCCACGAGATTGCCGTTTCCAACGACGTAAACGAAAGTTCCCTGCGGGTCATGCTGGATCGCTGTGTTGCGGACGAACGCACATTTTTCCGCACCGAATTTCGT
>JAFQFS010000092.1 GCA_017398585.1 Clostridia bacterium | reverse complement strand
CCCCGAACCCCTCTCCAAAACCTTTTCAAACAGAAAAAATGACGAAGTTTTGTGCAGACTTTACGAGAATTTTGCACGTACTCCTTATCCATAACAGATTAAAGTTTTTTGAAAGGGGTGTTCGGACGAGTTTGCTGAACAAACTCGAAAACTTTTTTTCAAAAAAGTTTTCCCCGATTTCTACATAATAATTTTGAAAGAATTTACTATAACCAATTCGGAAAAGCTGCGGCGGATTGATCCGGTGATTCTGTGCTGTGCGCTTGGGATGAGTCTGCTGAGTATACTGACGCTGATTGCGACATCCGATGCGTACGGGACGTACTACTACAAGATGCAGATCGCGGCGGTAGCTGTCGGATTTACGGCGATGATGGTCATGACGTTCATCGACTACGATGCTTTGATTTCGCGGATGAAATATATATTTTTTGCTGTCACGGTCGGACTTTTGATTCTGGTCGGTGTATTCGGAACGGGAAGTCAGGGGAACAACAACTGGATTTCGTTCGGTTCGATTTCATTCCAGCCCTCGGAACTTGTAAAAGTGACCTACATCATGGTGTTTGCACTGCATCTGGACAAACTGAAAGACAGGATCAACCATCCGTTTTCGGTACTTCAGCTGGGGATTCACGCGGGACTGATTTTTGGACTTGTCATGCTGACGGGCGACCTTGGAACGGGACTGGTCTATCTTGCAATTTCGGCAATCATGATCTTCTCGGCGGGGTTATCCCTGTGGTACTTTGCAGGAATGATCGCGGCGGTCGTTGTGGCGGCACCGGCTTTATGGCCGTACCTGTCGGAGCGTCAGCAGATGCGTATTCTTGTCGGCTTCAATCCCGACCTTGACCCGCTGGACGTCGGCTGGCATTCTATTGCGAGCCGGAACTGTATCATCTCGGGCGGATTCCGCGGAGCTGGTTTCTCGGGCGGTTCGAAATACTTCTCCCTTAATGCAGGACAGTCGGACTTCCTGTTCGCGGCATTCGCGGAAAAATTCGGCTTCATGGCGGCGTTTTTATACATCGCCCTCATCACGACGATGATAATCCGCATTCTCTGGATCGCGCGCGGCACGCGCAAGAACTACGCGACCTACATCTGCGTCGGCATCGCGGGTATGCTTCTCGCACAGTCGGCGGAAAACATCGGCATGTGCCTTGCCATGCTTCCCGTCGTCGGCATTACGCTTCCGTTCTTCTCCTACGGGGTATCGTCCATGGTGTCGATGTACCTCTGCATCGGCGTGGTACAGAGCATCTGCGCACACAACAAAAAATACTACTTCGAACGTGAAAACGGGTAGAGGATTTCTTACAATGTCAATAATTTAAGCCGCGGGGGAAACTTTTTTGTAAAAAAGTTTCCCCCGCACCCCTTTCAAAAAAGTTCAATCTATGAAAAAGAAAACAGGCTGTGGTTTTCCACAGCCTGTTTGGAATAATCATATAATCAGTCGTCACCGCGGGTAGCGCTGACCTTTTCGTAAATCTGGGAAACGGCGTTGGAGATGTTGGAGGAAGCGTAGATGATGTCTTCTTCCGCGATTTCATAAACGAAGCCGTTCACGACCGCGGAAACTTCCGCGAAAGCAGCGTTGTTCAGGTAGTCGGAAGCGCTGCCGGTGGTGAAGATGAATTCGGGATTTGCAGCAACAACGTCTGCTTCTGCCATTTCGCCGAAGCCTTCCATGGTCGCTACGTTTTCAAGACCGGTCGCGTAGAGGATTTCGGTAACGTAGGTGCCGGTGCCGACGGTCTTGCCGGAACCGAGGTCGATGTAGGTTCTGTAACGGGTGGTGTATGCGGAGGAACCGACCTGCGCAACGTTCATAACGTTGGTGATCTTGCTGACGAGGTCGTCTGCGCTTACGCCTGCTGCCTTTGCAACGAGACGTACGAGGGTGTTGATGTCAGCAACGGAGCCTGCGAGAGGAATGGAAACAACCGGAGCTGCGGAACCGGAGTAGGAACCTGCGTCCGCTTCGTCCGCGAAGATGATTTCCGCTGCGTCCGCGTCAGCGAGCTTGTCCGCCGCGCCGAGTGCTTCGAGGATGATCTTTGCTGCGGGAGAGGGGCACGCAATCTTGGTGAGGGTGGAGGGAACGGTGATGCTTTCGCCGTTCAGACCGGTGAGGATCTGGGTACCGGAGTCGGCCGCACCGGTCGTGGAGATGCTCAGACCGCCGCTTTCCTTTTCACCGCATGCGGTGAATACAACGCTCATCATCATGATAAGCGCAAGAATAAATGCGATTTTCTTCATTTTAAACAAATCCTTTCGTGAATCTTTGTCTTTTTGACCAAAAACTATTTTATCACAGATTTTTTTAAAGGTCAATGCTTTTTATAAAATTGTTATTTTTACAGGATGTTAAATTTTGGAGGGGACACAGCCTTCCGGATTTCCAGAAATTTAGGGGTACCAATTTCGGGCGGACGGTATTATAATGATAGTGTATCAGAATGAGGAACGGAGACAGAGTCAGAACTATGGAAGTGATTGTAATTGATGAAAGCAGGATCAAGCTGATGCTGACGGCGGAGGATATGGCCGCATACCGGATGGGTGCGGCGGAAGGCGGAGGGAAGGAATCACTCAAGGGGATTGTGACGGATGTGTGCAGGAGATGCGGGTACGGCGGCGCGGTCATGAGAGGGCGTGTTTATGTGGAAATGTATCCGTCGAGGAAAGGCGGGTGTGAGCTGTTTGTTACAAAGCTGGCCGAACGGTCCGGAAAACGGGAAAGAGAAAAGGAAGGAGAGAACGGAACGGTTATGAGAACTGGAAACGAGAGTATTTCAGCGGAATACAGAAAATACAGTTTCCGGGGGCGCGTGATCTACTCCTTTGAGTCGATGAACCATCTGCTGTGCGCGTGCCTCGGGCTGACCAGAGACGGCTACGGCGGCGAAAGCGCTGCCTATTGCGAAGAGGAGAAACGGAGGTATTACCTTATCCTCGATCATGAGTCGCACATTGCATCCGAGAACCTCGGCACCCTTTGTCAGAGTTCCGTTTATTATTACATAAACGAACACTGCCGGATGCTCTGTGCCGACGCGGTGCCGACCCTCGGAAAACTTGCGTGATGCGGGATTATTCATAAATTATCGGTTGAACTTCCCGGCAGAGCGTGATAAGATTATAGAACTACAGAAAAATCAGATCCGAGGAAGCATCATGAGTGAAAACGAAACCGTAAAGATCGTCTCTGACCGGCCGCAGAAGGAGTGGATCCCCGGCTGCCCCGTTCAGGTGAAGCAGATCCGCGTCGTACGGGAAAACGACGCCCTCTCCGCCGTCATCACCTCCGTCCCCTGCGGCGGATTTTCCGTCAGAAACTACACCGCCGATATTGACTATACCGGTGCGAAACGCCAGAACGTCGGCCGGACCGAAGCTGTCACGCTGACCGTCGGAGAATCCGCGCCTGTGGACGTTCCCTTTGCCGACGTCGTGTATGCCTATGTCACCGTCCGCTCCGTCACCTTTGCCGACGGAAAAACGTGGACGAACGAGTCCGGTACCCGCGGAAAAATTCTTCCCGAACAGGATATCTACTGGCAGACCGATCCCCTCTACAATGCCATCCGCGTCGAATGTTCCGGCGTGACCGACGCGAAGTATAAGCCTGACAAAGTCGACGGCGCGTGGCGCTGTGCCTGCGGGCAGGTCAACCTTGACGAATCCGGTACCTGCGGCGCGTGCGGTTGTTCGCTCGACTGGCTGAACACCCATCTCGATCCCGCATACCTCGAGGAACGCAGCCGCGAGATTGCCGACAAGACCGAAAAGGAAGCCGTCAAAATCAAGAAAAAGCGCGAGAACCGCGTATCCGATACCACGAAGATGATCCTCATCTTCGCCGCGCTCGGTCTGGTGATTGCCCTTGTCGTACTGACGGTCACCACGTTCATCCCTCTCGGACGCTACAACAAGGCAGTTTCCCTCGCGGCGGACGGCGAATACGACGAAGCCATCGCCATCTTCACCGACCTCGGCAGCTTCAAAGATGCGTCCGCGATGGCGGCCGACACCAACTACAAAAAGGCGCAGGCGATCACCGGACTCGAGGAAGTCAATATGACTACGAGCAAGAAATCCCCGTGGTTCTCCATCACCGCGGACGGCATTCTCTCTTTCAAGAAGGATGAATACGAGGACCGCGGCGGTACATGGGAACACTTCATCATTCCCGATGTGGTCGACAACGTCGTTGTGCGCGAGCTTGACCGCAACTTCTTCATGAACTGCAAGGAACTGATCGCCGTCACCCTCTCCGACTGCGTGGAAGTCGTCGGCGAACAGTGCTTCTACAACTGCGAAAAGCTGGAAGCCGTCTATTTCGGCAAAAACGTCACGACCATCCTGCCGCGCGCGTTCATCAACTGCTACTCGCTGACGGAAATGGAGATCCCCGACACCGTCACGACGCTTGGCCTGCGTGCGTTCAACAACTGCATCAAACTGAACAAGGTCGTCCTCGGCAGCGGCATCACCGAAATCGGCAGCTACCAGTTCAGCCTCTGCGTCGAACTTGAACGCATCACACTGAAGTCCCCGATCACGTCGGTCGGCGAATTCGCCTTCTCCGAATGCGGGAAATTTGTGAAGATCCACTGCCGTTTCGCGGAATCCGCATGGACGGAACCTGCCGTTTCCGAGGGCAACGAAGCCTTCGCGGCGGCGGAAGTCCTGTTTGAATAAGCAAAAAAAAGACCACCGTACGGTGGTCTTTTCTGTACCCCGGGAATTTGCTTATCCTTCTGCCGGGGAAACTCAGTATTCCTCGCGTTCGTCGCGGCGGTTCTGATTCTGGTTGTTCTGGTTCTTGTTCTGGCTGTTATTCTTGTTCTGGTTCTTGTTCTGATTGTTCTGGTTGTTGTTCTGATTGTTCTGATTGTTCTGGTTATTGTTCTGGTTCTGCTGACGGTTCTGGTTCTTATCCATTTTTTACTCCGAATATTTCACTGTTTTTCCGCGTCACCCTGCGGTTTGTTTGAACGTCTTCGTTGG
This sequence comes from Clostridia bacterium, assembly GCA_017398585.1. Lineage (GTDB taxonomy): Bacteria > Bacillota > Clostridia > Oscillospirales > CAG-272 > UMGS1696. Next base: position 3,049 of record JAFQFS010000092.1, on the reverse strand, counting down.
GGTACGTCTTTAGTATGGTGTTCCGCCGCGCGGTTTATTCAGTGATTTTTATCCTCCGATGTATTTTTTTACCGTCAGCAGGATCTGCGCGGTCTGCGCACGGCTGAGAGATGCGTTCGGCGAGAGGTTTCCGGAACCGGTTCCCGTGAAAATACCGGCGTTCGAAAGAGCATACAGGGAACCCTGCGCCCATGTGGGAACGCTTGAATGGTCCGCGAAGACGGGGACGGTCTCCGGTTCGTCCGCACCGATGATGGCGTTCAGGATGACGGCGGCTTCCGCACGGGTGATGGTGCTCGACGGTTTGAAGTACAGCTCACCGTTCTCCTGTATCCCTTTGATGATGCCGAGGTTATACGCTCTGGCGACGTATCCGGTGGATTCCGACGCCAGTTCCGCGTGGTCGGCGAAGACGGTCGTGCAAGGTTCGATCTCACCCGCGCCGAGCGCCTTCATCACGGTGACGAGGAAGTCCTCGCGGGAGATGCTTTCGTCCGGATGAAAGTACAGCTGACCGTTCACGGACTTCACGGTCATGGCGTTTTCCGCCGCCATGACGAGCGCGGCGTTGTGTGCCCAGTGACCGTCCATGTCGGCGAAGACGAGGTCGGCGGCGGCCTTGTCGATATCGATGACAACGGAGGCTTCTTCGGAATAATTGCCCCATTCGTCGCGGACGACGTAGGAGAAGCTGTCCTCACCGGTCACGCCGTCGCAGGGGGTATAGCAGTAGTCGCCGTTCTGCGGATTGGTGAGGCGGAGGAGCCCGTTTTCGGGATAGCGCGTGATCTCGAAGGTGAGCGTGTCGCCCTCGGGATCGCTGGCGGAGAGGGAACCGTAGGCGGCGATGTCCTGCTGGGTCCAGAGAGAGGCAGCTGTCCGGAGGGCGGGGGAATCGGTGATCGTCGGGGCGAGGTTGACGGAATCGGTATAGCGGAGGATGCAGCCGATGCTGTATTCGCCGCCGGATTTGAAGCGGAAGGAGGCCTCGGTGCAGTCCTTCGCGGGGACGAAGCGGAGGCTGTGCAGGGATTCGCGGGAGATGATCTGATTGACGAGGACGGGTGCGTCGCCGAGATACAGAGTACCGCCGGACACCGGCGGAAGTGCGGTGACGGTGATGCCCGACGGAGAGGTACCGAGGGCATGTGCGAAATCCTCGGCGGTGAAGGTGATCTCACCGGAAACGAGCCCGGATTTGATCATGGTGACTTCACCGGCGAGGTTCATGAAGGCAGGGGAGAGCATACCGCCGTAATGGGCGGTGACGGCGGAGGCCGGGACAGCTGCGGAAGAAGTGAGCAGCAGCACAGACAGGAGAAACATGCGGCAGCGTTTCATGGACAGGATTCCTTTCGTATTGGTTTGCGCGGTAGGATTCATCGGTTCATCGTATGCGGAAAGGCGGGGAAGTATGAATGCCGCAAGTCATGAAAAAACGATGAATTTTTATGAAATAATCGGCGGAAAACCTTGATATTTCAGTGGAACGGATGTATAATAGGGAATATGATTTTTTCAAACAATACGGAGGATATAAAAAATGCTTGATATAAAGATTGAAAAAACCACATCTCCGAAGGTGAAGCCGGACTATACCAAACTCGGTTTCGGCAAGTACTTCACCGACCACATGTTCCTCATGAACTACTCCACCGAAAAGGGCTGGCACGATGCACGCATCGTTCCCTACGGCCCGATCGCTCTGGATCCGTCCGCAATGGTCTTCCACTATGCGCAGGAACTGTTTGAAGGTCTGAAGGCATACCGCCGCAAGGACGGCGGCATCCAGCTCTTCCGCCCCGACAAGAACATCGAACGTATGAACAACACCTGCGATCGTCTCTGCGTACCGCGTCTCGATCCCGCAGATGTTCTTCAGGCAATCAAGGCGGTTGTTGAAGTGGACGAAGAATGGGTTCCCCATGACGAAGGCACCTCTCTCTACATCCGTCCGTTCATCTTTGCAACCGACCCGATGCTCGGTGTACATCCGTCTCACACCTACCTCTTCTGCATCATCCTTTCTCCCGTAGGTTCCTACTATGCGGCAGGCATCAACCCCGTCAAAATCTGCATCGAACGTGAATATGTCCGCTGCGTCAAGGGCGGCACCGGTATCGCAAAGGCAGGCGGCAACTACGCGGCATCCCTCATCGGTCAGCAGAAGGCGGAACGTCTCGGCTTCGCACAGGTTCTCTGGCTCGACGGTGTACACAGAAAGTACATTGACGAAGTCGGCGCGATGAACGTCTTCTTCGTAATCGACGGCGTTGTTGTAACTCCCGAACTGACCGACGGCAACATCCTTCCCGGCGTTACCCGTGCGTCCTGCATCGAACTTCTGAAGAAATGGGGCATCCCGGTTGAAGAACGCAAGCTCTCCATCGACGAAGTCAAGGAAGCTCACGCAGCCGGCAAGCTCGACGAAGTATTCGGCACCGGTACCGCGGCAGTCATCTCCCCCGTCGGCGAACTCTACGACGAAGGCGATGTCATGGTCATCAACAACAACGAAATCGGCACCATCGCTCACAAGCTCTATGACGCCATCACCGGCTTCCAGTGGGGCAGACTCGAAGACGAAATGGGCTGGATCGAAAAGATTAACTGAGGGTTTGTCAAATAGCGTTTTCCCGGGGGGACCTTTTCAGAGGAAAGGTCCCCCCGGACCCCCTCCAAACCTCTTTGGGCTGCTACAGCCGGTTTGTGTAATGCAGACTTGAAGTTTGGAGGGGGTTTTTGATGGGTCTGTGCGCAGCCATTCAGTACGTCCCAGCTGACAAAATGGGAGCAATCCAAAGCCTTAGAAAGGGTGGAGACGGAAGTCAGGGGCCACCGAGACCCTGACTTCCCACGCCGTATGGTGTAACCGTGATTTCGTGCAATCGACAGTTATCCTTCTACGTAGAGCGATTGCCCGCCCGGCTTGACTGTCGTCGTCCGGGCTTTTTATAGTTCGGTCAGCTGACATCCAGTTTCAACGAACGCAAAGCACGAACGGCGGCAGCCAAGGAGTGCGGTGTTATACTTACAGTAGCTGAATTCT
>JAFQFS010000011.1 GCA_017398585.1 Clostridia bacterium | reverse complement strand
GGAATTTCTTGCCCGTCTTCTCGGAGAGCCACTTACAGAATTCCACCGCCTCGTTCCACGAAATGCGGATCACCGGCTGGAACGGGAAGTTGTGCGCGTAACCAGGCCACGTGTGGTCTTTCCACTGCTGGTCGATGTAGCGGCTGTCGTGATGCGGATCGAACAGATTGTACAGTTCGTTCGTGACTTCCGTCGTCATCATGTAGAACGGCTTCTCGATCGCGACTTCGTTACGGTTCGCTTCGGCCGGGTGTTTGCAGTCGTCGCCGATGACGAACTTACCGGTCGGGATCTTCACCAGCTCGATCGAGACGGAATCGCTCACCGCGACCGTCATCTTTTCGCCGGCGGTACCGTTCACGACAGTCTGTGCGCCTTCCGGAGCCTTCGTGTTCGGCTCGACCCATTCGGCGGGCTTCTGCCATTCCGGACGGTCCACTTTCATGAAGCTGCCCTTTTCCGGGTCTTCATGAAGGTTCGCATACATCGAGCGGATCTCCTGCGTACGCTTCGCCATTGTTTTCACGTGGTCCGAATTGCCGCGGAACGCCTCGGAGACTTCCGTCCACGTTGCATGGTACGGGCAGTTCATGTCGACCCACAGCGCGAGGGAGCGGAAGGAGAGGTCATCGAGCTTCACATTGTAGTGGTTTCCGTCACGGAGCATCTGGAACAGCGGCGACGTGTTCGTATGGTATTCCATCGGATAGAACATGTGCACGTCGCTTTCCGGACCCGGACGGCGGACGTACGGGATCAGGTCGATGTACGATTTTCCGTAGTGTCCATCCCACTCGTTTCTCGGACGGCTCGTGTCGGCGAAGTTCGGACGGCCTTCTTTCGAACCGTCATGGCAGCCGACGCAGTATTTATCCAGAACCGGCTGAACTTCACGATTGAAGCCCATCGGACGGGATTCGCCGTTGAATTCCTCGATCTTGCTCGGAGCCTTGAGCATCGCGATCGTCCGTTTCGCCGGAGTCACGCTGTTCTGGGATTCATGGCATCCATTGCACGTAACGCCTTCACCCGGCATACCAACGAGCCAGGAACGCATGAGCTGAACGGCGGAACCGTTTTCGTCAAGCGGCTGGACTGCGATCGGGGTGTTCGCAGGAATTTCAAAGAACGCAGAACCGTCTTCGTAGACCGGAACTTCGCCGATGAGGATCTTGGAGTCCCAACTGGCTTCAATACCCATCATGTTGTGGTTTCCAATGCCGCGGTAACCGTACTGGTAACCGAACAGACGGAGTTTCTTCACGATCCCGCGCGGCAGACCGGCGAGACCCGGGCCAAAGTAGACGTCTGTCAGGAATGCCGTCGCGTCTTTCTGACCTTCGATCAGACGGCTGGCGACGACCGGGGGGGTCGGACGTTCTTTCAAAGGCTGAGGCTCAAAGAGTCCCTTGCCCGGAAGTTCCTTGATCAGAAGCATATTATCGAACGTGTCGACGAGGTACAGACCCCACGGGGAATCCGGCCGCATACGTGCCGAGACGAGGAAATAGTCATCGCTCAGCGGGAACGGGAAGAGGAACTTCGGCCAGGAAGCGTCCACCAGCTGGTCCATGATCTTGGCTTCCGGTTTTTTATCGCGGAACGGGATCTGCTGAACGACGCCGTCGATCTCCTGACGGCCTTTGCGCGGGTCGATGACCCAGAGTTCACCCTGACGCTGTGCGGAACCATGGTGGCCCGTCACGATGGTCACGAATTTCGCGCTGCCCGGGATCGGTTTCGCGTAGAACATCGAGTTCGGCCAGTAGGAGTTCGAGCCGTAGTATTCTTTCTGGTCAGAACCATCCGGATTCATGTGCATCATGATTCGCGTAAAGTAGTGGTTGTCGTCCACATATTCCCAGCGCAGGTACATTACACGGCCGTTATTCAGCGTGATCGGGCACCAGTCCTGGTCCTGCTCAAACGTGAGCTGGCGGGTGGTCTTGCCGTCCGCTTCGACGCGGAAGATGTTTCCGACGTGACCGGCACCGCCGATG
>JAFQFS010000091.1 GCA_017398585.1 Clostridia bacterium | reverse complement strand
GCTCCAGGAAGCGGTCGACGCTCTCATCGACAACGGCCGCCGCGGCAAGCCCGTTACCGGTCCGTCCAACCGCCCGCTCAAGTCTCTGTCCGAAATGCTCCGCGGTAAGCAGGGTCGTTTCCGTCAGAACCTCCTCGGCAAGCGAGTTGACTATTCCGGCCGTTCCGTTATCGTCGTCGGTCCGGATCTCAAGATCTATCAGTGCGGTCTGCCGAAGGAAATGGCTCTCGAACTCTTCAAGCCCTTCGTTATGAAGAGACTCGTTGAAACCGGCAAGGCTGCCAACATCAAGGAAGCAAAAAAGAAGGTGGAAAAGGTTCACACCGACGTCTGGGACTCCCTCGAAAACGTCATCAAGTCCCACCCCGTTCTTCTGAACCGTGCTCCGACCCTCCACCGTCTGTCCATTCAGGCGTTCGAACCCGTCCTCGTCGAAGGTAAGGCGATCAAGCTTCACCCGCTCGTATGTAAGGCATTCAACGCGGACTTCGACGGCGACCAGATGCCGGTACACGTTCCGCTTTCCGCCGAAGCGCAGGCAGAAGCACGCTTCCTCATGCTCTCCGCAAACAACCTCCTGAAGCCGGTCGACGGCCGCGCAATCGCAACTCCGTCTCAGGACATGGTCCTCGGCTCCTTCTATCTTACCATCGACAAGGCCGGCGAACCCGGTGATACCGGCGATCCGGACAATCTCAAGTGCTACCGTGACTTCGATGAAGCGATCATGGCATACGAAAACGGTCTCCTCGGTCTCCATGCTCCCATCGAGATCCGCATGACCAAGGTCATCGACGGTGTCGAACAGACCGGACGTGTCAAGGGCACCCTCGGCCGCTTCATCTTCAACCGTGCGATCCCGCAGGACCTCGGTTACGTTGACCGCAGCAAGCCGGAAAACGCATTCAAGCTCGAAGTTGACTTCGTCACCAGCTCCGGTAAGCTCTCCGATATCGTTGACCGCTGCATCCGTACCCACGGATTCGCAGTTACTTCCGCCGTTCTCGACGAGATCAAGGCGATGGGTTACAAGTACTCCACCAGAGGCTCCATCTCCATCTCCGTCGCCGACATGACCATCCCGCCGGAAAAGTACACCCTCATCGCACAGGCCGAAAAGGACGTCGAAAAGATCCGCAAGCTGTTCAACCGCGGTGAACTCACCGAAGAAGAACGCTACTCCGCCGTTGTCAAGCGCTGGGAAAAGACCACCGACGACGTTATCGCCGCTCTTCAGGCAAACTTTGACCGTTACAACTCCATCAAGATGATGGCAGACTCCGGTGCTCGAGGCTCCATGACCCAGATGCGTCAGCTCGCAGGTATGCGAGGCCTCATGTTCGCGACCAACGGCCGTACCATTGAAATCCCGGTTAAGTCCAACTTCCGTGAAGGTCTTTCCATTCTCGAATACTTCATGGCAGCAAAGGGTGCGCGTAAGTCCCTTTCCGACACCGCACTGAAGACTGCCGACTCCGGTTATCTGACCCGTCGTCTCGTAGACGTTGCGCAGGATGTCATCATCCGCGAACAGGACTGCGGTGCTAACCACGGTATCTGGGTTTCCGACATCAAGATCGACGGACAGGTCGTAGAACCTCTGAAGGACCGTCTCATCGGACGTTACCTCATCGACGACCTCTTCCATCCCGAAACCGGTGAACTTCTTGCAGAAAACAATCAGATGATCGACGAAGCGACCGCAAAGAGCATCGTGAACGCCGGCATCGAACGCGTCCAGATCCGCACCGTTCTCCAGTGCCGCTCCCGCTACGGCGTCTGCGCACACTGCTACGGTTCCGACCTTGCAAATGACCGTCCGGTCAACGTTGGTGAATCCGTCGGTATCATCGCGGCTCAGTCCATCGGTGAACCGGGTACCCAGCTTACCATGCGTACCTTCCATACCGGTGGTGTCGCAGCAGCGAACATCACTCAGGGTCTTCCGCGAGTTGAAGAACTCTTCGAAGCGCGCAAGCCGAAGAAGACCGCAATGATTGCGGAATGTGCAGGTACTGTTACCATCACAGCTGTCAAGAAGACTCACAATATCACCATCACCCCGGATGACGGCAGCGAAGACATCATCTATCAGATCCCGTTCGGCACGAACATCGTCGTCGATGACGGCGTACACGTCAGTCCCGGCACGGCTCTGACCGAAGGTGACAAGAACCCTGCAGATATCCTCCGCATCAACGGCATCGACGATGTTTATGACTACATCCTTCTCGAAGTACAGAAGGTATACCGCAGCCAGGGTATCAACATCAACGACAAGCACATCGAAGTCATCGCCCGTCAGATGACGAGAAAGATCAAGATCGGCGACGAAGGCGACACTCCGCTTCTGTCCGGTTCCACTGTCAACCTCAGCGAATTCTACGAAGAAAACGAAGAAATCGAACGCCGCATCGCAGAAGGCGAAATCGAACTCCGCAAGGCGGAAGGCGAAGCCGTTCTTCTCGGTATCACAAAGGCATCGCTTCTTACCGAATCCTTCCTGTCCGCCGCATCCTTCCAGGAAACCACCAAGGTTCTCACGGAAGCTGCAATCAAGGGCAAGGTCGACCACCTGCTGGCACTGAAGGAAAACGTCCTCATCGGTCGTCTGATTCCTGCCGGCACCGGTATGGACTGCTACCGCAAGATCGACGTCGAACGCACCCGTCCGATGGAATCTCCGCTGTACAACATGGAACTGACCGACAGCGAAATTGAAGACGCCAAGGCAGTAATCCGCGGCACCGAAGAAGAGGAAGATGACGAATTCGACATCGTACGTGACGATTTCGACATCGACGATATTCCTGCCGACGAAGATTTCGACCCCGATTTTGACGATGGTTCCGACGACTTCGACGATGAAGATCCCACCGACGAAGATTTCGAAGCATCTCTCAAGGATTTTGAAGAATAATTCAATATTCTTTAATTAATAAGGAAGAAAAACGCACCTGACGGTGCGTTTTTCAAATTTTATGTCCACAGCGCACGAGACACTTCGTGTCTCAGGGCGGCGCACAAGTGGAGGTCACTACGTGACCTCCGCCGGTCGCGGCCCTCTTGTGAATCACCCCGACCAGAGGAAGTGTCCTCTGGACACCTCTCGTCCTTGCAGTTGAAGAGTTGTGACACCCCTCGACACGTACCTGCCGGTGCAAGGGTTGCGTAGATATAGGCTAACCGCGGAAATAGCCCAACTTCCGGCTACAAAATATACTATATCCTTAGCCCCCGCGGTTAGCGCATCATCCGAGGGGAAGAGTCCAGAGGAGGGGAAACTCCCCCTCCTCTGGCGCGGGTGATTCAAAAGAGGTCCCGCGCGAGGACCTCTTTTGCGCCGCCACGCGCAGTGGCATAAAATTTTGAAAAAAGCTCCCGCAGGAGCTTTTTTCTTCCTTATAAAAATTTCGGGAAATCTCAGTTATCCTGTATTTTTTCGTCCGAAAAAATCTCTAATAATTTTGCGATTTCAGAATGATTCTTGTGCAAGTGGGAGAAACTGAATTACATCAATTTTTCCCGCTTGACAAACAGGAAATCGGATGCTATAATACCATCGTACGCGATTTTCGGGTACTTTTCATATGCCTACAACCCGGTGAAACTGTTCCGCAGAATCCCCGGTTGTAATATAAACATTTATTACTTCAGAAAAGGAGGACAACAATGCCTACATTTAACCAGCTCGTTAAGCAGGGCAGACAGGACAAGACTTACAAATCCAAGTCTCCGGTTCTTCAGCAGGGCTTCAACACTCTTAAGAATCGTCCCACCGATCAGAGCTCTCCCCAGAAGCGCGGCGTATGCACCAAGGTTACTACTATGGGTCCGAAGAAGCCGAACTCCGCTCTCCGTAAAATCGCCAGAGTAAGACTTACCAACGGTATGGAAGCTACCACTTACATTCCGGGTATCGGCCACAACCTTCAGGAACACTCCGTAGTTCTTATCCGCGGCGGCCGTGTTCGTGACCTTCCTGGTGTACGTTACCACATCATCCGTGGTACCCTCGACGCACAGGGTGTTGCAAACCGCAAGCAGTCCAGATCCAAGTACGGCGCAAAGAGAGCTAAGAAGTAATTCTTACTCCCCCGTACAAAAGCCCAAATAATTTTATCTTTCACTCGATCGATCGTTTGTGTAAAGTCCACCATATAAAGTAATAAATGTTTATATGACCGACTTAACAAGTTAATTTCATTAACTTGGCACGAGCGGGAATTATTCTCGAGTACCTATGAATTCATAATTTTAATGAAGGAGGGAAGTTACTGTGTCTAGAAGAGGTCAGATTTCTAAAAGAGACGTCCTGCCGGATCCGCTTTACAACTCCAAGCTCGTTACCAAGCTTGTCAACAATGTAATGCTCGACGGTAAGAAGGGCGTTGCTCAGAAGATCGTATACGACGCATTCGCTGAAGTAGAAGCTAAGGTTGGTCAGAATGCTCTCGAAGTATTCACCGAAGCTCTCGAAAACATCATGCCCGTTCTTGAAGTCAAGGCTCGCCGTGTGGGCGGTTCCAACTACCAGGTTCCTATGGAAGTTAGACCCGAACGCCGTCAGACCCTTGGTCTCCGCTGGATCGTAGCATACGCTCGTACCAGAGGCGAACGTACCATGGCAGAACGCCTTGCAGCGGAAATCATGGATGCGAAGAACAATGCCGGCGGTGCATTCAAGCGTAAGGAAGAAATGCACAGAATGGCAGAAGCCAACAAGGCATTCGCACACTTCAAGTATTAATTTCTGGGAATCGAATATCAGGATTCTCGCGGGGAAAACTTTTTTAGGAAAGATTTTCCCCATACTTTACCCCACTTAACCCCAAAATCCCCCGCAATCTCGCGAACCCGACAGCAGCACCGTTATTAATTAAGGAGTTTAGAATAATACTATGGCAAGAGAATATTCACTTGAACGTACTAGAAATATCGGCATCATGGCTCACATCGACGCCGGTAAGACTACTACGACAGAGCGTATTCTTTTCTATACCGGTAAGACCCATAAGCTCGGCGAAACCCACGACGGTTCCGCGACTATGGACTGGATGGAACAGGAACAGGAAAGAGGTATCACCATTACCTCCGCAGCTACCACTTGTTTCTGGCAGGATACGCGTATCAATATTATTGACACCCCCGGCCACGTTGACTTCACTGTTGAAGTAGAGCGTTCTCTCAGAGTTCTTGACGGTTCTGTCACTGTATTCTGTGCAAAGGGCGGCGTTGAACCGCAGTCCGAAACCGTATGGAGACAGGCTACCAAGTACGGCGTTCCGAGAATGGCTTATGTAAATAAGATGGATATCATGGGCGCCAACTTCTATCATGTTCTTGACATGATGAAGGAACGTCTCAAGGCAAACGCTGTTCCGATCCAGCTCCCGATCGGCTCTGAAGACACCTTCCGCGGTATCATCGACCTTATGACCATGGAAGCCGACGTCTACTACGATGACCTCGGCAAGGACATGCGCGTTGAACCCATTCCGGCAGATATGCTTGACAAGGCTCAGGAATACCATGACGCTATGGTTGAAGCAATCGCTGAAACCGACGACGAACTTCTCGAAAAGTTCCTCGAAGGCGAAGAAATCGCAATCGAAGACCTCAAGAGAGCTCTCCGTCAGGCTACCATCGACAACAAGATCGTTCCTGTTGTCTGCGGTACCTCCTACAAGAACAAGGGTGTTCAGAAGCTCCTCGATGCAATCATCGACTACATGCCTTCTCCGCTCGATATCCCCGCAATCAAGGGTGTTAACCCTGTTACCGAAGAAGAAGAAGAACGTCCGGCTGACGACAACGCTCCCTTCTCCGCTCTCGCATTCAAGATCATGACCGACCCGTTCGTAGGTAAGCTCTGCTTCTTCCGTGTTTACTCCGGTAAGATCCAGACCGGCGAAACCGCTTACAACCCTGCTAAGCGCGCTCGTGAACGTTTCGGCCGTATCCTTCAGATGCATGCCAACGACCGTAAGGACATCGACGTATGCTACGCCGGTGATATCGCTGCAGTCGTAAGCGTCAAGAGCACCACCACCGGCGACACTTTCTGTGATGAAAAGAATCCCGTAATTCTTGAATCCATGGAATTCCCGGAACCGGTTATCCGTGTTGCTATCGAACCCAAGACCAAGGCCGGCGAAGAAAAGATGGGCATCGCTCTCGCGAAGCTCGCTGAAGAAGACCCGACCTTCCGTACCTCCACCGACGAAGAAACCGGTCAGACCATCATCGCTGGTATGGGTGAACTCCACCTCGAAATCATCGTTGACCGTCTCCTCCGTGAATTCAAGGTCGAAGCAAACGTTGGTCAGCCCCGCGTT
>JAFQFS010000090.1 GCA_017398585.1 Clostridia bacterium | reverse complement strand
GTTCAAACTGCGGATTCCGAAGTCTCTGCACAAATCGCTCGCAGAACACTCCAAAGCGGAGGGAATCAGCATGAATCAGTATTGCCTGTACCTGCTTGCGAAAAATGATGCCGCATACAGAAGACCGAACGCATAAAGGATCGACAGAGTGGAGGAAACTCCGCTCTGTTTTTTAATGCGCCCCGATAATGGACTTTGCAAGGCTTCCCGTCTTGAACAGCGAGAAGCACAGCAGAACCGTGTATCCCATACAAGTCCAGAGTGCGGCGGAAATATCGCTTGTCACGGAAATCGTATGCACCAGTGCTGCGTAGATTGCCACGCAGATTATGATAAGGAACGCCTGCAGACCGAGCGCACCGAGGGATTTCAGATAATTCTGTCCCATGTGTCCGCTTTCCCGGTTCATCATGGTCGCCATCGGAATCGGCGCGACCGAAGTCACGAGATAAATCTCAATCATCCGCCCGAAGGTGATGATGAAAATACAGATGCTGAGTGCCTTCATGCAGAAGCCGACGAGGAAGGACTGAATCCACAATCCGAGCAGTTCGCCGAGTTCCAGGGCTTCGAGCCGGCTTTCCAGATCGGGAATCAGCGTATCAAAATCCAGTGCCGTACTGCCGACGATCACGCCGGATGCGTCATTCACGATACTTTGCGACACATCAAACACCGCCATGACGATGTTCCATGTGTTTGTCACAATCAGCACCGCGCAGGCGGTCTTGAACATCCATTTGTAGATGTTCGAGATGTCGAAATCGTGGAGGTTGTTCCGGTCGATAATCATCTGGATGAATTCCAGCGTCATGACAAATGCGAGAATCAGACCGGCAATGGGGACAATCACGTTCACGGAGAGGTTCCGGATCATGTTGTAGATGCTGCCGTTCCATGCGGCGGGAGTCTGCCCGACCTGTGCGGCGATGTCCGCAACTTCCTCGTTTACGGAATCGAACAGTCCGGTCAGATTGCTGACGGTTCCTTCGACCAGCATTTCTTTCAGCCATTCGGAAATCGAGTCGATAATGCCGTCCATCGCGAATTCCCCCTTTCCGGTACGCCCCTGTTAGGGGCGCGTACCATGTAAGTTTTATGGGTGAAACGGGTCATGCGCTTACGCGAGGAGACCGGAGAGCAGGGGAATGAGGGTAATACCGATCAGCGCAACACCGCCGCCGGCGACAAGCTGCTTGACGCCCTGCGATTTTGCGCCGGGGTTGTCCTGCCCGTAACCTTCGAGGAGGTTGATGCCGCCCCATACGCAGAGCGCACCGCCGAGGGCAACAACGAGAGTCTGGAGAGTATCAATCGCGGAGTTGAAGAAATCCATAAATCACCTTTTCGGCTGTATAAGCCGCCTTTCAAATATAAAAATCAGAGTTTTTACTTACGAACGGTTGGGTTGATTTATGGTTCAGGTTCCGCGCGGATGGATGGTCTCAGATGTTTATGGAGAGTGCCGAAAGTTCACCTGCCTTTATCACTTGAATTCCGCAGAATCATTCCGCGGTCGGGATTTCATAAACATCAAAGGTATCGTTGGGTTTTGTCTTCAAACGTGTGGATAGGAATTTTTCGATGTCGAACGTGTTTTTCGGATCGGCATCGGAGAGGTATTTGTAGTTCGGGTGTCCGGTGATATCATATTTGTCCGACTTGAACGGCCGGACACCGCGAAGCTGAAGGATGCACTTGCCGCCGTCGAGGACTGCGAGTTCATCCACGGAAGCAAGTTCCTTGCCGAGTTTCTGATAATTCAGACTGTGGGAAACTTCTTTCCCACGGGATTCGCCGGTGTTGAACGTGTCGATCGTTTCTTTCCCGAGAGCGGTGGACAGCTCCTTGAGGGTGGTTGGTTCGCTTCCGCCGAGAAACAGCCGGGAGTCGCAGTTGCCGATGATCGTGTCGGCGTTGTCCTTGTAAATGGCCTTGAGCTGTGACTGCGCCTGCAATACCAGACACGCGGAGATCTCACGGGAACGGATAGTGGCGATCAGCTTTTCGAGTTTCGGAATCTGGCCGATGTTCGCTGCTTCGTCGATCAGACAGCGGACGTGAACGGGAAGTCTGCCGCCGTATACGTCATCCGCTTTTTCACAGAGGAGGTTGAAAAGCTGAGTGTAGCACATGGAAATGAGGAAGTTGAAGCTGTCGTCGGTATCGGACATGATGAGAAACAGCGCGACCTTCTTATCACCGAGGGTATCGAGCTGCAATTCATCGTAAGCGGTGACTTCACGCAGTTCCGCAATATCGAATACGGCAAGTCTCGCGCCGCAGGAAACAAGGATGGATTTTGCAGTCTTTCCAGCGGCGAGCTTGTATTTGGCATACTGCCGGACAGCGAAATGGTTCGGGTCTTTCTCTTTCAGTTCCCGGAACAGGATGTCCACCTGATTCTCAAACTCCTCGTCGTCTTCGCGGACTTCCATGGAGTTTATCATTTCGATCAGCGTATTGAAGTTCCGTTCTTCCTCGGGAGCTTCATAATGAATGTAGCCAATCAGAGCCGTGTACAACAAAGTCTCCGCTTTGAGCCAGAAGTCATCTCCGCCTTTTCCTTCGCCTTTGGTGTTCTGGATCAGGCAAGTGACCAGCTTCAGAATATCCTTTTCACTATGGATGTACGCGAACGGATTGTATTTCATGGACTTCTTGAAGTTGATCGTGTTCAGAATCCGGATTTCGTACCCGTTTTTCTGAAGCATCTTCCCGCATTCACAGACGACGCTCCCCTTCGGAAGCGTTTCGTCAAGACAGAATGTGCATTTTATTTGCAAACATTTTATGAACAACTCACATCCTGCCTTGACG
>JAFQFS010000089.1 GCA_017398585.1 Clostridia bacterium | reverse complement strand
GACGTTACCGTTGAAGGCATCAACGCTGCTATGAAGGCTGCTTCCTCCGAATCCTTCGGCTACAACACCGACGAAATCGTTTCCTCCGACGTTATCGGCATGACCTACGGTTCTCTGTTCGATGCAACCCAGACCATGGTTACCAAGATCGACGACGACACCTTCCAGGTACAGGTTGTTTCCTGGTACGACAACGAAAACTCCTACACCAGCCAGATGGTTCGCACCATCAAGTACTTCGCAGAACTCGCGTAAGTTATATATGGTAAAAAAAGGACTGCTCCGCAGTCCTTTTTTAATTTTATGCCACTGCGCGTGGCGGCGCACAAGAGGATGCCCGGAGCGGCACCCTCTTGTGAATCTCCCCGCTCTGTAAATCGCACGTCTGGATTTATCAAATACGGAACAACTGTCCGTTTATTTCTCGATTTCGTGACTGCAAATCGTTCGTTTCGGATGATCGCTAACCGCGGGTGCATGGGTAGCGGTATTACGCTGACGGATGTTTTCTACATTTTTACAGTTTATTCATCACTTTTTGGGTTCGCTCCGTTATAATGAAATCGGATGAGTGATGAATACGAAAATTTCCGTTACGCCGGAGGTGATCCCAAATATGGAAGTTATATTTACGATTGCCGCCTATCTTTTTGTCCTCGGCTCCGTTTTATTTCTGCCGTTTATGCTGTTTCTCACTGTTCTTTGTTTTTGGGATAGCAAAAAAAGACTGGCTCTTCTCCTTGCCGGTGCGCTCCTCGGAGCAGAACTGCTCTGCGGAGGGATTCTGTATTTCCGTCCCTTCTATTCATGTCCGGAAATCTATGCGCCATACATCAGTGAAGAACAGGAAAGCCGCCTGAAAGCGGGACACGGCCCTGCCGCACGCGGATTCTGGTCTGGCAATATCCCGTCGCTCGCCGTCTTCAACAAGGTTACTTATGCTTCAGAACACACAATCCATGTCCGTACATTCTATTTTCCATGGGGCTCCAGTGAAACCGGAGTTTCTTCAGACGGGCTATTTCCCGTATACTAACAAAGAGGTGATTCCATGAAAATTCTGATCGTATCCTTCGACTGCGACGCGGAAGCGGTCGCGCTTCGTGCCTCTCTGGAGTGGTATCACGCGGATGTGATGATCCGATATGTCGGACGCCCGAACGATTTCATTAATGTGCTCGAAGGGAACGTTCTCTTTCCACCGGATGTGGTGATCCTCTGCGGGCACGGCGAGGACGGTGTTTTTCTCATGCCCGAGCTTGGGGAGGACATCTATCTCGACGGCGAACCGCGTAATATTTCCCCGGAAGATGTGCGTACACATCTTCATCTTCGGCCGCAGCTGTGCATCAGCACAGCATGCACGACCGGTATGCCGGAAATGGGGACGGCATTCGCGGACGGCGGGGTTCCCTATCTCGCGCCGGACGATTACATCGAAGGTTCGACGCCGCTGTTTTTCATCCTGCACGTATTCTATCTCCATCTGACCTGCGGAAAAACCTTCGCCGAAGCGGTCGGAATTGCGAAAGCAACCGACGCCGAAACGGCGATGTACACGCTCTATCTGCCTGATGATGCCGAAGGAGGTACGCCATGACGATTTCCCGACAACGATTTTTCGCTTTTACGCTGGCAATGCTGTTTCTGGTGCTGCTTCTGCCGGTGGATGTGTCCGCGAACGCCGCCGAACCCCCGTGTATGACAGTGGTTGTGGTGAACGCTCCGGACGATCTGGAAATATCCCTGCACCACACGGACGGGACGGAAGTGGAAGCCCTGCGGCTGTTTCAGTTCTACCGTTCGTGGGAGACGTACTACCGTTTTTTCTACGACCATACCGCTCCCTATGAAAAGGTGGATTTACAGAATGTCGTCCTGACGGCAAGTACAGCGGACAATTCGTTCGACTGTATAATTTCTGCCGGAAGTATGAAATCCTACAACAATCTTTTTCTGCTTGATCTTGACGATCAGACACTGACGGACGGTCTGTACCCCGGACGGTACGCCATCATTGTGACAATCCGCGTACTGACGACGCTCATCATGGAAGGGGTAATTTTCTTCCTCTTCGGCTACACGGAAAAGAAAAGCTGGATACGGTTCCTCATCATCAATCTGATCACACAGGCGGGCGTAAATATCGCTCTTGCCGGTGTGAGCTGGGATTCGTACGTTCTGCTCGGGTACATTGTTGTGGAAATCTTCGTGTTCCTCACGGAAATGATTTCGTTTCCGTCGGCAGTCCGGGAACACGGGACGATCCGCGCAGTCGTGTACGCTCTCGTCGCCAATGCGGTCAGCCTGTACGTCGGCGGTCTGCTGATTTCGTATATGCCGGTTTAACGAAAAATACAGCCCTGCGTGAGGCCATACGCAGGGCTGTTGTTTTTTTATGGGGTCAATCCTTGTCAACGGGGAGGTAGGCTCCGCGATAGCCGTAGAACCATGTATTGCGTCCGATCTGTTCCGCCAGTCGGAAAATCATACAAGCATACAGTGCAGTTGCACTTTCACCGAACATGGAATATACCTTAAGAGCTTCTTCGTCGCCCAAATCCGCCTTATGGTATCCTACCAGACGAATCTCACTCATCTTTTCAAGTGCTTCTTTGCATTCTTCTTCCGTTATGCCAACCTTTTTGGAAACTCCGACAGCTGTAAACAGGGTTTTACTTCTATTATTCGTAAGCAGATGCAAAAACAGTTTTCTTACATTACCATCCATCAAAACATCCAGTACCTTAGGGGCGCTTTCAGAATTCAGGATATCCAGCGATTTCTGCGTTCCGAAAGTCCGATGAATAATCGTATAATCATTCGCAGAAAATACTGCACCGCCGCGATCACCGACAAAGCCATGCGTACAACGGTTATCGTTTGCAAGATTATCTTTCAGTTTTGCCAGCCATTCTTTACGCTCTTCTTCGGTGTTACTTTCCCAAGCATAGCTGTCCGTTTCCAGAAGCTGCTGATACAGCATCTCCGGCAGCTCATTGAAACTGTAGTGTTTTATCTGATTCGGTTCGCTCTGCTCTTTTTTCCCAGTATAAATCTCGTCCACCGTGATCCCGAACACATCCGCGATCACCGGCAGCAGGAGGATGTCGGGCATGCTGACTCCCGTCTCCCATTTGCTGACCGCCTGCGCGGATACGCCGATCTGCCCCGCCAGTTCTTCCTGCGTCATGCCCGCGTCCTTGCGGAACGCCGTGATATTTTTTCCGATATTCATAGGTAATCTCCTTTTTCGTGAAATTTTCGCTCCGGGTACCCTTTACGCCTTCATTATACCCGAGAAATTCCCGGAAAGCAACAACCCGTCCGGTGAGTCGTCCCGAACAAACGGCGACTTCCCCGGACGGGTCTTTTCGTCTGGTTGAATTCCCGAATCTGTACAAACCTCTGCCCATTCCATCTGTTGAAAAGTTTTTGAAGATGGGGTCCGGGGAAGAAACTTTTTTCAAAAAGTTTCTTCCCCGGGAAATTCCTGCCCTACCCCCTCAGCATTCCTCTGTAAACGCCGGGCGACGAATTCTCGATCACCGTTGCGCCGACCGTCTTCTTATAGAAATCGACCGGTCCCGCGCTGCCGATGATGCCGTAGCCGTACCCTTCGTCCCACATACCGTGCAGGCAGGCGAGAAGAAGCGCACGTCCGATGCCCTGCTTGCGTTCCTTTTCCGCAACGCCGGTCGGTCCGAAGAAACCCTTCACGGTCGCGTCGTAGCAGCCGAATCCGAGCATTTCCGACGATACGCCGCCCTTTTCGTTCACGGTTTCACGTACGGCGATGAAAATACTCTTGGTGGAGCGGAAGAATGCGTTTTCCGCTTCGCTTGCCCATCCGGCGCCGAAATGTTCGCGGATCCACGCGATGACGGCGTAGTTCTCCGGACCGATCGGACGGCGGATGACGATGTTCTTTTCCTTCAGTTCGTCGAGAACCGGTGCGAGCGGCGGAAGTTCGTAGAGTTTGACGAGTAAATCTGGCATGATGTGTTCCTTTCCGAAATCTTGTATATTTTTGTTTCCTCTATTGTACCGGATTTTTCGGCAAAATACAATACACAAACCACAAAATCTTGACATATCTCCGTTTTTTTGATAAAATATAAACTGCAATCATAATTTTTTAATAATTCGGAGGGTACGGTATGGATCACGGGAAACTGAAGCATCTTCTCGCCGGTGTGTGCGGGATCGTATCCTGCGTAACCGAGACCGGCTCCACCAACACGGACGCCCGTGCGCTTCTCCGTGAATTTCCGGACGCGGACACCATTCTCCTCACCGCAGACCGTCAGACCGGCGGGCGCGGACGTCAGGGAAAATCGTTCGAATCTCCGGAAGGCGGGCTGTACATGACGCTCGTCCTGAAAACGGGCGCACCGCTTCATTCGGTCGTGAACGTGACGTCCTGCGCGGCGGTCGCGGTCACGCGTGCGCTTGCGAAGCAGAATGTCCCCTGCGGAATCAAGTGGGTGAACGACATCTACCTGAACGACGCAAAGCTGGCGGGGATTCTCGTGGAATCACTGAACGACTACACGGTGATGCGTTCGGAATACGTCATCGTCGGGATCGGCGTCAATGTCGCACGGAACATCTTTCCTGAAGGAATTCACGCAGTTTCGCTGGAGGAAGCGGGATATTCCGCCGATGCGGAGAAGCTGTGTGCGGAAATCGTCCGTGAACTGCTGGCGATCCGTGCGAACGGGTTCGATTTCTCCGTCTGCGCGGACGAATACCGGAACCGTTCGATCGTCCTCGGACAGGAAGTGATGTTCCTGCGGAACGGTGTGACACACTGCGGCACCGCGGAGTCGATCGACGGAAGCGGCGGACTGGTCGTACGGATCGGAAACAAACGGCATACGCTCGACAGCGGGGAGATCACCCTGCGGCTCAGCGGACAAAACAACAAAGGAGACAGAGTATGAGTGACATGAAATACACCGACGCTGTAACGATGGCGTACATCAACCTGTACGGCGTCCTCGGCGGACTGACCGCGCTGTGCGACGTAGTTCCGGAAGCGCGGAAAATTCTCGGAAAAAGCGCATGTTCCATCGGATTTGACGTCAAAAACGGGCCGGCGGCAACACTGACCTTCGTCGGAGGACGCTGCATCTTCAAGGAAGGTGTGGAAAACTGCGCGATAAAGATTCCGTTTTCGACCTGTGAAAAATTCAACGGCATGGTGGACGGCACGGTCACCCCCATCCCGACACGCGGTATGACAAAACTGCCGTTCCTGCTCGGCAAATTCAAGAAACTGACCGCGCTCCTTGAGCAGTACCTCCGTCCGACCCCGGACATGCTGGAAGACGAAACGTTCCTGAAGCAGAGTACGGCGATCATGTTCCGTGTAATCGTTTCCTCGGTCGCGCAGATCGCAAACCACGACAAGGTCGGCAGGGCGAGCGCATCCTACATCGTCGACGGTGCGATCAAGCTGGAAATCGGCGGACTGACCTCCGCCGCTCTGATCGCGAAAGATCATATGCTCACGTTCTCGCCGAAAGTTCCGAAGACCTTCCTGTCCTGCATGCAGTTCGCCGATGTAAAAACGGCGCGCGACCTGTTCGACGGAAAAATCAACAGCGTTGCGGCGGTCGGTCTCGGAGACGTGAAGATCGGCGGCATGATCTCGCAGATCGACAACGTCAACCGTATCCTGTCCCGTGTCGAACTGTATCTGAAATAATATCACAGAAGGAGAGAAAACCATGCGTGATGCTTTTACATATCCGAACGCGGCGGAGCAGTTCCGCCGTGCCGCAAACGTGATCCCGTCGGGCGTCTACGGACACCTCGGACCGGTGGAAGGCTGTTTTATCCCCGTTGACGCGTTCCCGCTGTTCTCGAGCCGGGCAAAGGGAACGTATTTCTGGGACATCGACGGTCACCGCTTCATCGACTATATGTGCGCGTTCGGACCGAATATTCTCGGCTACGGCGACCCCGATGTGGAAGAAGCGGCGGCAAAACAGCGCGAACGCGGCGACTGCACGACCGCCCCTTCGCTCACGATGATCGACTTCGCGGAACTTCTTGTGGAAACCGTCGCGTCGGCGGACTGGGCGTTCTTCGCGAAAAACGGCAACGACGTGACCACCCTCGCCGTCATGGCGGCACGTGCGTTCACCCACCGGAAGAAGATCGTATTCTTCAAGGGCTACTATCACGGCGTCGGCGCGTGGACTCAGAAAATCGACTACGCCGGCATCATGGAAGAAGACGTGCAGAACAACATCTGCATCGACTGGAACGATGTCACCGCCGTCGAGCGCGTTTTCGCGGAAAATCCCGGCGGGATCGCGGCGATCATTGCACAGCCGTACATGCACGGCAACTTTATGGACAACGAACTGCCCGCCGACGGGTTCTGGAAGAAAGTCCGTAAGCTCTGCACGGACAACGGCGCCCTGCTAATCGTGGACGATGTCCGCGCCGGCTTCCGTCTCGACCTCGCGGGAAGCGACCACTATTTCGGCTTCGAAGCCGACCTCATCTGCTTCTGCAAGGCGATCGCCAACGGCTACAACGTCTCCGCCCTCTGCGGTAAGGATTTTCTCAAAAACACCATTTCGTCGATGTCCTACACCGGCAGCTACTGGATGTCGGCCGTCCCCTTCGCGGCGGGAATCGCATGCATCGAAAAGATGAAAAAGCTCGACTGTCCGAAGTTACTCATCGACAAAGGGGCAAAGCTCGCACGCGAACTCACCAAAGCCGCAACGGACTACGGCTTCAACCTCCGCGTGAGCGGTGTGCCTTCTCTGTTCTATCTCCGGCTGGCGGACGATCCGTCGCTGATGCTGCATCAGGAATGGATCGCGGAATGTGTCCGGCGCGGCGTGTTCTTCACAAACCACCACAACCACTTCATCAACGCCGCCCTGACCGACGCGGACATCGCCGAAACCGTCGACATCGCCAGAGATGCGTTCGAAATCATAAGAGAACGTCATCCGGGGAAATGAAGTTTTCGCGGGAACCCTTTTTTAAGGAAAAAGGGTTCCCGCACCCTCCGAAAAAACTTTTCAGACAAGAAAGGAATCAAATTATGTTTGCTGAAGATGCTTCGATCGGAATCATCGGAGGTGCGGACGGTCCGACGGCGATCGTTGTTTCCGGTTCGCCGTGGGGACTTGTCCTCGAACTGCTCGCGATTGTCCTTGTACTTGCAGTCATCATCACGGCAGCCGTTCTGCTCATCCGCCGTTTCCGCAGCAAGAAGAAAAAATAACGAAAAAACCGCGTATCACAAAAAATACGCGGTCATTTTTTCTGTTTGTCCAGATTGAAGTTTTTTGAAAAGGGGTTCGGGGAAAAACTTTTTTCCAAAAAAGTTTTTCCCCGAGAACATACAATTCAATTAACCAACATAAGGAGTGCCGTTGATGGTAACGGATGCGGTTTCGCCGACGGTGATGTCGAGAGCGTCGAGTGCGTTGTCAACTGCGTCAAGAACAACGGTGCCGTTCTTGAATTCGATGCCGTTTGCGCACTTGATGCCGTTGTTGTTGGCGGTGATATTGGTGGTGCCGCCGTTGATGGTAACGCGAGATACGCCCTGGATCGCTTCGTCGTCGGACGTGATATTGAGGGTACCGCCGTTGATTTCAACGTAGCCGACAAGTTCGGTTTCGTAGTTGGTGGACTTGATGCCGTCGCCGATTGCGGTAACGTTGAGTTCGCCGCCGTTGATGGTCAAGTAGTCCTTGCCCTTGATGCCGTGGTTGATGGCGTCGAGGTTATAGATACCGTCGCTGATGGTGAGACCGTCCTTGCTGACGATCGCGTTCATGTAGTTCGCGTCAACGTTGAGGGTACCGGTGCCGCGGATGACGAGGTCTTCCTTGGAGAAGAGGCATGCGTCGGGTTCGTCTTCTTCGGGATTGTCAAAGGTGTAGCTGTCGCCGTCGGAAAGGGTGTTGACCGAGCCTTCGTACAGTTCAACCTGTGCAACCTGTGCCTTCTTTATGTAGATGCACGCGCCGTCTTCGTTGTGGATGTTCGCATCCTTGAGAACAAGGGTTACTTCGCCCGCGTCCACGCAGTCCACGTAGATCTGACCGTCGTTGAGGGTACCGGTCAGAACGTAGGTGCCGTGCGCGGTGATGGAGATGCGGTCTTCGGTAATATAAACGGACTGGGATTCGCAGGTCGCGGTATCTCCGTTCAGAACGATCTCGGTGGAGTTCTTGAGAACTGCTTCGGGAGTTGCGGAGGAACCTTCTTCGCCGGTGCCGCATGCGGTAAGAACGGAAGCTGCCATCAGAACAGCGAGTGCAAGAGCTTTGATCTTCTTCATCCTATTTTTCAGTTTCCCCGTCCGGGGAATCCTTTCTTGAGTTGATTTTTTAGTACATTTTACACGTCTCTAATGAATCGATTATACAATAAAACATGGGAATTGTCAATAGAATTCCGGAAACTTTACAGGATTCGGCATTATGCGTATCTTCTGATAATTTCGTTCTGCGTCGTTTCATCCAGTTCGATGAAGCGCGTGCTGAATCCGCCGACGCGTACGATCAGTCCGCCGTACGCTTCCGGATCCTTCTGCGCCGCGAGCATGTCCTCCTTCGACGCCGTCGTGACCTGCGCCATCTGTCCGCCGTTCATCATGTACGAGAACATGAGCGCTTCAACATTCGCGCGCTGTTCCTCCGTCGCCATCGTGTACGTCGGCAGAAGGACGTTCAGGGTTGTTCCGCCGATGCCTTTCTTCAGCGGGAGCTTCTGCACGGAATTCAGCATCGCCGTGATGCCGTTTTTATCCGCACCGGTACGCGGGCCAATGGTGTTGCCGAGTTCCGTACGCGCGAACCGTCCGTCCGGCATTGCCCATGTGCCGCTGCCGTAGCCGATGCCGCCGCTGAGCAGCGAACACGCACCTGTGAACACGCCGCCGCGAACGGATTTGTATTTGCCGCATTCCGTCCAGAATTCGTCGAGCAAACGTGCCATATATCCGTCCGCAAGGTCGTCGTCGTTGCCGTACTTCGGTGCCATGCCCAGCAGCATGAGACGTTCACGCTCGTATCCTTCGAAGTTGGCCGCAATCGCGTTTTCGAGTGTTTCCGCGGAAATCAGCTTCTTTCGGAATACGAGCAGGTCGATCGCCGCGAACGAATCCGCGACCGCCGACGCACCCGCCGTCTCGACCACGCCATAGTTGTAGACCGATCCGCCGTCGTCGAGACTCTTCCCGCGGGAGATACAGTCGTCCGTGAAGAGCGTCTTGACAAGCTTCGCGAAGGTCGCACGGCGGATCTCCTGTCCGCGGTTGGTGATCTTCACCCAGCGTTCGACGAACCAGCGCACCTGCTTCATGTACGCATCCCAAAGGTCTTCGACGGAATCGTAATCCGCGAGATGCCCCGTCGGCAGTCCGATGCGGTGCCCGTTAAAGCGGTCGCAGCCGTCGTTGATGGTGTATTCGAAAATTTTCGCAAGGTTGATGACACCGTCCTCGCATCCGAAATTGCTCCGTCCGGGAATCTCGATCTCCTGACAGCCGAGAGTCGTGTAGTCGCGCGCGTCCTCGATCGCCACGCCGTAGTCGCACAGCGCGGGGATAACGAGTTCGTCGCTGACAAGCGTCGGGTCAGACATCCCCTCCGACCACATCTTCACGATGAGGTGCAGGAATTCCTTCGGGGAATCCTTATGGATGCGCGCGACCAGACGCGGATGGACGGTGTGCAGACGGCGCGCAAGCTGCAGAATCATGTAGGACAGATCGTTCGTCGCATCGGTGCCGTCCTCCGGATGAACACCGCCGAGGGGGATATTGTGGACGCCGTGTTCCATAAACTTGAGGAACAGCGCGGCGGTGATGTCTTCGGTCGTGAAGACGTCCGGCGTTTCAAGAGCTTTCCAGTAGAACGGGAACAGGTACTGGTCGGCGCGCCCCATGCAGTCGACCCAATCCCAGAGTGAATAGAACCAGACGAGCTGCGCCGCCTGATAATACGTCTTCGGACGTGCAAACGATACGGCACGGCAGTTTTCCGCAATTTTACGGAGACGTTCCGCCGTTTCGGGAGACCCTGCGGCATCCGCCGCACTTGCCATGCGTTCGGCTTCGGCGGCATAGAGGAGCGCGAATTCCGTCATGCCGTGCAGAAGGGTCTCGAGCGCACGGTAGAGGGAGAGTTTTTCTTCATCGTTTGTGTTGGCGGCGTATTTCCGGACGTCGGCAAGGGTACCCCCGATGCCGCGGTCCAGCAGCCGGACGTAATTCGGAACGGTGTGTCCCTGATAGCCGCCCGCCCACCACAGACCGTTCATGTGGTGACGCGCTTCGCCGAACAGGGCTTCGCGTTCCTTTTCCATATGTTCGCCGCCCAGCGGAAACAGACGGTCGTGTTGTTTTTCGATGCGCGCGATGATGTCGTCTTTGCGGTCACTGTACGCGGGATCGTTCAGATTCCATTCGTGATACTGGATGCCCCAGCTGAAATGCTCGACGAGCGGACGACACGGCGGTCTCGGCACGCCGACGAGAACATCTTCCTCATACACGACGATCGGTCCCTGCGTCCACGAATTGACGATCGCGTGAGCGAGGGTTTCGACGTACGGAAGGTCGGGATACGATTCAAAGGTTTCGAGAAACGGGAGTTTTCCGTCGGGCGCGGGACCGGTTCCGGTGCCCTCGCGGGTTCCCTGACTTTTCATACGGGGCAGAACGGAATCCACAAGCGGGGAAAGAATGTCCGAAAATTCGAACATTTCCTCCGTGGAACGGTAGTCTTTCATAAAATTCTCCTTTTTCACACAAGGATTCGGTACCTTCATTATAACAGGAGAACGTGAATATTTCAAGAAAAAACGGACGATTTCCGTCCCTGTTTTCACAGGAGAACATCGTCCGTATACTCCGTTTATTCGCCTCTGCACCGGCGCACCCAGTCCGTCCAGCGCGGATCAGTCTGCATTTCATCTCTGACTTTCCGGTAGTCGGGATTGCACCAGAACGGCCATTCGTCCGGCAGACGCTTCACAACCTCATGTACCGGTTCCGCACGGCTGCTCACATAACGGACGAGCGGCGCGGTCAGCGTATGTTCCTCGCCGTCCGCGAACGCTTCGTAGGCTTTCGCGTGATGCAGTGCCGCATCCAGCGATGCGAACGCTTCGTCGTGCTCTCCGGCATCCCACTGCAGGCGGGAGAGGTACAGGTACAGTTTGAGGACAAAATCGTGGTATTCCCCCAGATTTCCGTCCTCGCAGATCAGGTCGAACAGCGCAATGGCGCCCTTCACCTTTCCGACCGGCAGACTGCCGCCAAAGTTGGAGAGATCGGTGATCAGTCCGAAAATCATCTGTTCGGAAAATTCCTTCGCACATTTCAGAAGAAATTCACCGATATACCGGGCTTCTTCCCTGCCGTCGGTCGCTTCACTGAGCAGGTATTCACGGCATTCGGTCAGCCCCGGCATCCGTCCGGCATACGCCACAGCCCGTTCGTATTCGCCGTAATTCCGGTAAAGAGGCACGAGCACGGCGACTGCGCGGTTATAAATATCGTGACCGGCACCGCTTTCCGTGAGCTGCAGGCAGATCTTTCCCGCCTCCGCCCAGTACGGATTTTTCTTCCCGCGGTCGTAGCAGTACCGGATCTGTCCGTCCTCATCGTAGCCGATCCAGTCGCCGTGACGCCGCCATCCGGCTTCCCACAGTGTTTCCGCAAGTGCGATGAGCAGCCGTTCGTTTCCGGGGAATTCGGCGAGACCTTCGCGCAGGATCGCCGTACATTCGTCCACCCATCCGTCGTCTCCGTCGTGTTTCAGGTCGAAGGCATCGACTTTGGCAAGGATCGCGTCAATTTTCGCTTCTCGTTCGCCGTGATAGCCGAACAATTCGTCGATGGACACACCGAAAAAGTTCGCAATCGACGGTACGATCTCCATGTCGGGATAGCTTCCGCCGGATTCCCAGCGGCTGACCGCCTGCGCGGTCACACCGAGCGCGGTCGCAAGATCGTCCTGCGTGCGGCCGTCGCGGCGGCGGAGTTCGCGGATCTTGGGTCCGATTGAAATTTTCATGAGGGGGTCCTCCGTAACAATAAAATGATCACCGGTGATGGTTTTATTATATCAGAGGATGTTTTACCCGTCAATTATCAATCATTTGATTGTTTTTCAACTGTTATTTGATATATCCCATATAGCAGAAGTCTCCGTGCGGGGTTTCTTTGAGGCAGTCGAAACCCAGTTCCGCGAGAGTACGGTGACCCTCCCGGTCGGTCTTGACGACAACGCGCTGTTTCGCCGCACGTACGGCTTCGCGGATATGATCTTCCGTGATACCATCGTACGCCGCATAATTCCGGATCACTTCAATCCCGAACGACGCGGACACCGGACGTTGGAACATAAAGTCGAAATACAGCACGTCGCAGCATCCGTCCTCAGCGGTACGGAGAAAGTCGAGATTGTCCGCGTGATGCAGTTCCATCCGCGCAGTCACGCCCCGCAGTTCCGGCTCCCTCTCCGCATAAAATTTCAGTCCTTCCCGCACGAGAATGTACAGCGGCAGACTCTTTTCCACACCGATGACCCGTCCGCCCTCCCCGACAACACAGGACGCCGTCAGCGCGTCCGACGCCAGACCAAGGGTTCCGTCGAGAAACGTCATGCCCGGCTCCAGTCCGCAGACCGCGGCGAGCATATCCGTTCCGCCCTGTCTGAGGTTTTTCAGACGGTGAAACGCCATGTTCGGATGAAAAAACGCTTCGCTCTTCCCTTCCTCGTAGTAACTCAGTCCGCGGCTGTGGTTCACCACAAACACCTGCGGATCCTCCGTTTCGTAGAGATACGCAAGCGATTTTTCCCCTCGCACCCGGTACGGCATCCCGTATTCCTCCGAGAAGCGCAGTGCCTTTTCGATAAGGCGTTCGTCCTTGCTGCTGGTCGTTACGATCATTGTCCCTCTCCTTTTTTCATCTTTTCTATAGGATACCACATCCGCCGCCGTTTTGGAAGTGGCAGATTTCTTTTTGCGGCATAGAATGGAACGAGATCACACAGGAGGTACGGCAATGCTCGTTACAACAGAATACCGGCGCGAACGCGCAGTGGAGTACGCGAGACGGTGGGCGTTTCTGCGCAATCCGCTGTTTGAAAACTACACCGGAATCGGCGGGGACTGCACCAATTTTGTTTCACAGGCGATCTACGCCGGTTCGTGCGTTATGAATTACACACCAACGTTCGGCTGGTACTACATTTCCCCGACCGACCGTGCGGCGGCATGGACGGGAGTGGAATATTTCTATAATTTTATGACAACGAACGAAGGCGTGGGTCCGTACGCCGTTGAGACAACCGCGGGAGGACTGGACATCGGCGACGTAATCCAGCTGGCACGGACGGGTGTCGGAGAAGCGGGAGAGGAAAACTGCACGTTCTATCACTCTCTTCTCGTCACGGGAGCGGACGAAAGCGGTTATCTGGTCGCGGCACATTCGGACGACGCGCTCGACCGTCCGCTGGCGACGTATTCGTATAACAGCGCGCGGTTCCTGCACATTGTCGGGATCCGGATGGAGATCCCGGATCTCTACGAACCGGATTGTTTCAGGGAGTTTCTGGAAGGCAGAAGGATCTGAGATACCGTGCAATTTTGGAAAAAGGCTTGACATTCCGGATGGGGTATAGTATAATATTATGCGTCAAATGACGCCGCGCAGGGTTATCGAAGCGGTCATAACGAGGCGGTCTTGAAAACCGTTTGGGGCAACCCACGTGGGTTCGAATCCCACACCCTGCGTTGAAACAGGGCTGAAACTTATCGTTTCAGCCCTGTTTTTATGCCCATTTTCAGCTGTTTTTCGCTGTTTTCGTGGGTAATTTACTCCACGCTGCGAATCATGGTTTTTAGAAGTTTTTTGATTTCTTCCTAAAACTTCCTTTTTTCTGCAAGAAAACTGCGAGAAAGTTTGCGAATTAAAACACTTTTTGCAGGATTTCCTTCATTCTCCTTCGATATCGTTAGCACTCCTGATATCTTTCGGAGATCGGACGAGCTTTCTCATACGCCGCTGCATAATATCATTGATATTCACAAGCGCAACAAACGCAAGAAGCTGCAGTACATCAGCAAATGCCGCATCTACATATCTGGTTGGGTTTCGGACAGCAAGAAATCCGCAGAGGCGCGGTTTCACGGGCACCGCAAGAACGGAATACAGCTTCACACGTTCATACAGTACATATTCTTCGGGATAATCGTCCTTTATTTCATCTCTGTCATGCAATACAATAGCCTGATTCAGTTCCATTGCCGCTACCCAGCGCGGAACGATAGAGAGAGGCTCAAACTCATCCAGATACGTTTTTGTCATATCACCCGACTTAACGGATAACCAATCAAACGGCCACTATACATTGGATTCTGGATCAACTTCAAGAAATCCTGCCCAGTCTGCGCCGTAGAACTCACAGGCTGCCCGGAAAGTTTCTTTCAGAATTTCCGAAGCATTATCGGTATTGTGCAGACGTTTCTCCAGCCCATAGCAGTACAAGTCACTGGCAAGTGATTAAGAAATTGGTATTTCTATGTCATAAATCATTATTCAATCCTATAAAATCTGCAACCTAAAATCAGCCCGCACCGCCGATTTCCGCCAGATATACCGAACCGTCAAATCCGCTGAGATTTACGGAGAACAAATGCTCCGCACCGGTTCCGTCCGTGTAGGAAATTCCATAGAACGGAATGGTTTCCGGCAGACTCATTTTCACGGCAAGTCCTTTGTCCGGCGTCAGCTCTCCATAGGTATACAGCTCCTCAAAGAAGAATGAGACATATCCGTCATCCGTGATTTCGTTCAGAGTCAGGGCAAGCACCTTGAAATTCCGCACAGCAGCGTCGGTCGTGAATACCACATCCACAGCATAGTCCGTATAGTCCGCTGCAAAAGAATCGTATTCGCCGGCATAGTCATTGCCGTACACAACAGATACCGTGGGATTTTCCGCATATTCGGGCTTTTCCAGACCGCCGTATTCGCCGAAGGTGGTCACATCCAGCGTCACGGTATTGCCCGTGAGCTCCATTTCCATCTCCCAGAATTCATCGAGCGTCATGGCAAGTTCTTCTGAAACCGCCGGGTTCATCTCACCCGTGGTGTTGTGCCAGCAGCGGATGTCTTCAAAATTGCCGTCCTTTTCATGCGTGAACCAGAAATCACGGCAGGTCAGCGTGCTGCCGTTTGGCTCCAGTTCATAAGTTCCGATAATGGAATAAATCGCACCGCCGGAGCCCTGATTCAGGAACAGACCGTCTGCCGTCAGATAGTACATATTGCGGTAGGTGCCTTCCGCAAGAAGATGAACCGCATCGTCCGCAATTGTGTACAGCGCATAAATCATGCCGTTGTTCTCAGCACCGATCAGCAGTTCCGGGATTCCGTCGCCGCTGAAATCCTGCACGATGAAACCGGACTCCCACAGCATGGGATTGGAGTCGCTCCAACCGCCGGCTTCCTGCAGTCCCAGTCCTCCTTCGGGAAGATTGTTCTCATCGTAATCGCCGGATACCAGCCGGAAAAGCTCATCCACGACGGGGGCGTAATAAACAAAATAATCCGTATCCGGCTCCGGTTCTGCGGGTTCCGGTACATTCTCAGGTTCATTGACTTCCGGCTGTTCCACGGGAGTTTCCGGTTCCCCGACTTCTCCCGGCTTTACGGGTTCGGCAGGTTTTTCCGTCTCCGCGGAATCTCCGGTCTCCGCAGGTTCGTCGGTTTCGTTCAGAACCGCCTGAATCTTATCCCATTTATTCTTCAGATTATCCGGAACTGCGTCCCGCAGGCTGCATCCGGTCATGGTCAGCATTGCCGCCAGTAAAATGATGATACCATTTCTTTTCATTCGCCGATCTCCTCCCATTTTTCCAATTCCCACAAAATATCATTTTTCTGAAACCAATCCGCGAATACATCGCAGAACATCGTTGACCACTCTGCCTCAGGATCATTGTCAACGGTAAAATTCAGAATTTCGCCCGAAGCATAGGTCACGCGCAGGATACATTCGCCGTATTCCGGCGCAACTCCGGCGGTATATTCGCAGACTCCGTTCATGGAAGCCAGTTCGTACCGATCGATCACATCCTGCAGTGCCGTCATCAGCGTTTCATCCGCTGGACAGGAGGTTTCGGAATATGTTTCTGCAGCTGTCCATGTACCGCCCCCAGCTGGCTTGATCTGAAACTGAAAAGAGTGGTGTTCCTCCGGTCTCCAGCGGGTATACAAGAAAAACGACGCATAGAACTCCACGATGTCTTTGGACTGAATCATCTTCGGCGCATCGGGATCGGTCATGTTGATCCTTCCTCCGGTGATCGTATCATCCGGGTCTGCCGTCTTTCCGCACCCCATCATCAGCAGTGCCATCGCCGCCGAGATGAGTTTTTTCCATTGCTTTTTCATTTTTCCTCTCCATTCTCGTCTTCCAGAAGTCCGTCCCGTTTGCAGGCAAGTGTCAGTGCCTCCATATCAACGGACAAATCCAGCTTGTCGTTGTCAAACAGGTTGTTATACTGTTTTTCCATCGCTTTTCTGATTTCGCCGAGGTAGGTCACAGTATTGCAGGCAAGCTCGTCCGTCATGGAACCGCTTTCCTCCACGCGCACATAGGTACCGAGAATTTTTCCGAGTGTGGGCAGGTAATAGTTCAGAAACTGGCGCGCACCGGCGACGGAATCCGGTTTCTGCTTCAGTACCGCCAGAATTTTGTCTCCGATATCGGTGATTTCACGGCAGAGAGCTGCGATTTCCTTATTCCTGATTTTGAGCTGATTGCGGCGCAGTTCCATCAGATCCGACCGTGCCTTTGTCAGAACGGCAGCGGGGCTGTCGGGATTGTTTTTCTCCTTCGAACCGGTGACGGAAAAATAGATCACCAATGCGATCAGAACGATCAGCACCACTGCGGCAATGCCCGCGATCCAAAGCATCACAGTCGCCAGTGACGGAAGGAAACGGCGTGCCAGCAGAAACAGTGCCACGATTCCGGCAAGGCCGAGGATTCCGGTAATCCCGGATGAATTGTCACGCATGGTATAACTCCTTATTTTCTGATTCGATCATTTCCTTCAGTATATCCGCTTCACCGAGTGCATGATCCTCTGCTGTACATACATCATTCAGCACACCGATCATATCTCCGTTTGCTTTCCGCAGGTCTTTCATGGTCTGTCCGGTGTTTTTCATGGCGAGAGCCAATGCGGTCTGATTCTTCCACAGCGCGAGGGTATTTGTCAGCAGGGACTGTATCTTTTCCGACAGTGCGGTATTGCATCCCTGCAGAATCCGGATCTGCGTCAGGGTCTGCATACACACCATCCGGCTCAGCTTCAGATCATGGAGGCGTTTTTCAAACCGTTCGCGCAGTTCCTTTTCGGTTGATGTATCTTCTTCCAGTTTCCGCTGCCCGGCTTCGGTAAGGACGGTCAGTTCTCTGTACTGTTCCAGAACACTGTCATACAGTTTATCAAGCATCACGAAATCCCGCAGAAGCCGGTTCCGGTGGCTTTCCAGTTCAGCCGCAATGGCATCCGTGCTCTCAGCGGCAGATTCATACCGTTTCCGCAGGTTTTTACGTTCTCTCCGCCGGAACAGCCATCCGAAAAATCCTGACTGTACCTTTGCATCCGAACACGCCCGCAGTTCCTTCACCAGATCGCTGATCCGTTCGCTGACTGCGGCGGAATCGTCGCTCCGGGTCATCTTCAGCAGTTTATCGGAAACCTCGGCGAGCTTTTTCTGACCGGCAGTTCCGTAAGTCAGAGAAAGTGCAAAATCCGTCAGGTCGATTTTTTCCGCCGTTTCCTGTATCTTCTGCCGGTCGGCGTCGGTCAGCTCAATTTCCGGCATGGGTTGTGTAAGTTCTGTCATTGTTTCCTCTTCTCTTAACCGACGATCAGCAGGCTTCCGAACTGCATTCCGTGTTCCTCTTTCAGTTGTTGTTTGATTGCATCAAGGTCATACTCCGCCGGATCGGCACCCTCCGGCAGCAGAAAATTCCCATGGATCTCCAGCATCGGACGGGACGCCGGATCCCTGACAAAGGCATCCATATTCTCGGTATCCGTCCCTGCCGGCAGTACGTAAACACCAAACCACTGCGACCCGAAATACTCGACACCGGGAATTTCATTCACCGAATCTCCGTCCCGGACAGGTACCATGACCGTGCATAAAAAGTAATGATCCTCTGTATTATCCGCATCAAGCCCCGTGATTTCCTGAATATAGGCCTGGGCAGCTTCATTCAGCTTTGCCTGCGCATCCGGATCGGTCCCGAAATATACAGCACCGGTCACGGTGTTTATCATGAACCACGTATTCTCTTCCCCGGTGCGGATATAGCCCGACGCATAATCCGACAGATATTCATTTCCATCACGAAGCGGCATCACAATATACGCCTTGCATTCGGTCAGTTCCGCGTCCGGCATATGTTCCGCAAGCCATGCCTGCATCATTTCGGTTCCCTTTGCCGTGACCTGATCTGCGTCCGCCTGTTCGTACATTGCCTTCGGCATGAAACAGCCGGACAGGCACAGGACGGAAGCAAACAGGACTGCGAACATTTTTATCATTTTTTTCATACTGTACCTCCCGGTTATGGAGTATTTTCTTCTCAAAATCCTCCATAACGGGATGAAGGACTTTGAGAAGAAGGGGAGACTGTGCTCCCCTTTCTTCATGCTATATACAGTTCCTTTACTCAGGGAATAGAGTTAAACGCAGATTTCTAACCTGCTGCATAACGATCGATCTGAACTGCGGCGTTTTCGTCCACACTTCCGGATCTGTTGACATCGCCTACGATCAGTCTATATGCAATCGTTTCTGCTATATAATATTTTTATGAAATCCATTTCGCCTTCCCGGAATCCTCCTTACCTGAGAAGGACTCCGGGAAAACGGGGAACCGAAATTCCCTGTTTTCTTTTCATGTTTTTCTTTTACCCGATAGGATATCTTTCCGGCAGGATGGTATGTCTTAACAGATAAAGGGCGTCGTCAATGTCTACATCATTGTCTTTGTCATAGTCCGATGTATTTCCGCTTACGGGATATTCGTCCGGCTGGGAGATATGTCTATACAAATACATGACATCATCGATATCCACATCACTGTCACCGTCCACATCGCCGTTGGGAACATTGTTCTCGGTAAAGACAGCTTTTACCGTTACGGCACTTCCAGGTCTTGTGAAGTAATACACGCCTTCCTCTGTTACAACCTCGATATCAACACCGCCTTCTCCGTTTTCGGATTCAACGATCTTCTCATCGGTAACTTCGAGTTCTACGTCTTCCGTGCCGTCGTTGCATGTAACGGTCAGTTTATCCAGCATATAACCGTCGTCGGGCGTTACGGTGAGCTTGGCTTCAACACCGGGCGCATTATACTTTTCCTCAACCTCAACTGTACCATGTACGCTGTCCTCAACGATAACCGGGACAACCACATCGCTGCCGAGGCTGTTATCATTCAGCGTTGCGGGTTCGGAGATTCTCTTGTTCGGAGCCTTGGCGGTAGCGGAGACGGAGAATACGCCGCCATTCCTCTGAAGCTCATCACTGCTGAGTGTGTATTCCTTGCAGTCTGGGAAGCCTTCTGTATCCACTTCTCTGCCGTTCACGTAAAGGGTCAGTTCGACTTCTTCATCATCTTCCATATAGGTCTCGAATCTCATGCTGCCATCATCGAATTCCATATAGTTGATCACGGGCTTGGGCGTGATTTCGATCTCCTGAACACCGATGATGGAAACCGTCGTATCCTTGTCTGCTGTGAAAGTGTACTTTCCATTTTCTTCCGGTGTCAACGCTTTGTTAAGAGTCAGACGACCCTCTTGAACCGGAATAGTTACCTTAAAGTTGTCAGCCTTTTCGTATCCGTCTTTGATTTCCACGGTGAAGCTGACTTCGCTGTCCTTTTCAACATCAAACGACCGTCCGGCCTTATTTGCCTGAATACTATTATACTTAATACTGCGGATATCGGCAGGACTGAGATTGCCGTTGTTCAGCAGCTCATCAAGAGCACCTGAATTGACCGGTTCAACGTAGATACGGTATCCGCCATCGGTGCTGCCCGGCATGCTTATTGTGGAGGCCAGTGCGAACTCAGCCGTGAAGACCGCATCTTTGACTGCCGTGAACGACAGGGATTCTTTCGTGCTGAGCAGGCGCCCGTCCAGATACCATCCGGTAAACACAAAGCCCTCGTTGGGAGTCGCAGTAATCCTGCCGCGTGTACCGTATTTATACGTACCGGCGCCTTCAACAGTACCGGCCAGACCAAGATCATCGTTTGTTTTTATCCCAATATTGTATGTCTCAGGCTCGAATACAATGACAAAATCAGCATCAATACCAGCTTGAGATGTCCCACTAAAGGTATTATTAGTCAGGTTTTTGCCGGAGATTGTCTCAGTATTTGTAATTATCCCATCCTCGATCTGGTTAATTATCCATTCCTTGATCTTGTAACCGGTATTGGGAGTTGCAGTTACTTTGAAGCGTGTACCGGAGGTATAGATACCGGCGCCGGTTACCGTACCATACACATTGAGAGCAGCCGGACTCTTTGATGTTTCCGTAACGCCATCGCATATAGCACTGACTGTCACTGCATATTTTTCAACCTCTTTTACAACAAGTGCATTTTCATAGATAACTTCCGTGTCGGCATAATTCGGCATATCTTCATAGCGCGATGTATAGGAGACCTCAATATTATATATACCCGGATCCAGATTACTCATCTGGATTTCTGCCTCACCGTTGACATTTACAGTCTGCGGGGAGTAGGACTGTCCGGTTGCAGAATCGCGGATCGTGACAGTTACATCACCGGTCACGGCAGGCATTTTCTCATAGGTACGCTGATCAAGGGTTTCCCTCGCGTATTCGGCAAGGGCATTTCTGCGCGTTTCGCCTACACCGTTCCACTTACCGCTGAAGAGGAGTTTCAGATTAAAGGTGTCCTCGTCGGTAATCATATCCTCATATTGGAGTTCGATATCCGGTTCGAAGCCTTTGAACAGATTTAAGAACAGTCTGCGTCCTTCCTTGGTGCCCCAGAATACGGGAATCTCCGTCCACTGTACGCCTGCGTCAAGGCTGTCCATGGAAACGAGCAGTCCGTCGTCAAGAGCCGTCTCGTAGGTCAGCGGCATGCAAGGGGGTGTCCGATAGACAATCGTACCGTCGTCGATTTTTTTATAAGGAGAAACATTAACAATATCGCTGGACTCTTTAATCCATGCACTGCCGAAGTCCATCGGTTCTGTCAGCGGTATATTGCCGAAGTACGGAGTGATGGTAACATTATTGAGATACCAGTCATAGTCCGAGTCTTGTGTGATCCAGAACTGTACACTGCCGAGTTTGGGATATTTGTTTTTCATTGCTTCCTTGTCAAACTCGCTCACAGGGACCATATAGACGTCATCGTCGCCGTCTTCAAAGTCATTATAGAGATACTTGTCCAGATCGACCTCAGCATAGACATTCGTGTTGGTGTCCCATGAAATAAATTTTACATCCTGGTCCGTACCGCTGTCATAGTCGCCGTTACCGGTTTTGATTCTGACTGCAACATGGGAGACAGGGCTATTCGCATGGGCCGTGATGCCCTCGGTGTAGTGCAAAAGGAACGACTGGAACCGCAGATCCCAGGTAACGCCGGCATCCATTTCCAGATTTCCGCCAAGGCCGATCGGCACGTAAACCGGTGCACCAGCATGCATCGGCGTAACTGTAATTCTCTCGCATTTCCAGCCGCCATCCGCTGTCGGAGTATCATGCTGTTCGATATATAAGGAGAGCTCATCCAGTTTCACAGCATACGGCAGTTCGACATAGTAGGTGTTGGTATCTCCGCATTCGAGGTCATTATCGAAGGAATTATCCAGAAGCTTGCGCGTAATTTCTCCGCCGTTTTTCATAACGATCAGCCAGACGTTGTCATCCGTTCCCGCCCACTGCAGGTCTATTGTCTTGACGTCCACTTTCAGGACGGTAGCCGCAATTTCAGCGGTATTGGTCTGGTATGCGTAATCGTTATCAATCCCCCAATTGCTGAGCATTCTGGTGAAGTTCTCCGGTC
The DNA here is from genome assembly GCA_017398585.1 of Clostridia bacterium. Lineage (GTDB taxonomy): Bacteria > Bacillota > Clostridia > Oscillospirales > CAG-272 > UMGS1696. Next base: position 2,462 of record JAFQFS010000089.1, on the reverse strand, counting down.
CCATCAGGATCAGCTTGAACATCAGCATGGTGTTGTAGAAAGCTTCAAATTCGGAATCGGTCAGCTGTTTCAGAACATCTTCCCCATCGGAATTCGTAATCAGTGACACAAGATCATAGTCATCCAGCAGAGCCTGTTCCGCTTCATAACGATCTATATATTCATAGAATTCATAGGCGTTATTATATATTCCGTCGGGTTTGTAAGGGTTATCCGGGTGATCCAGCTGTTTACTGGGGTAGTCCAATCGGTCATCGTATTTTTCGATGATTTCTTTTGCATCTTCTACCACGCCGCCTACTACCCAGTCAATTATCAGTGCAAACAAACCGCAGAGCAGTTCCTTTACACGGGCAAGGACAACATCAACGGGGAACATAATAGCATCCCAGGCATCTTCCAGCCAATCGGGAATCGGCGGGTCAACCATCCAGTCCGGAATACCAAGTGCTTTCCAGCCGTATTTCTCCAGCCAGAAACTCAGTTCCTCCAGAACGACTCCTACAGGACCGCTGGTATCCTGAAGATCCCATCTGTCCTTCAGCATCTCCTTGAGGGGGTATCCGTTTTGGGCCCAATCCTTCAATGTTTCTTCTTCGATTTCGGGATTCGGTTCGCCGGTGACAAGTCTGTGAGCGATTCTGTCAAAGGCCTCTACCAGACCGTAGATGGCTGCGTCAATGTCCAGCGCCCACCGGTCGGCATACGAGGAAAGGAACATGCAGATCGGCTCGGTCAACTCACGCAGATCATCAGCGAAATCCATGACATCCCCACGGAATTCCAGCAGTTTTTCGATATAGAACGTAGAACCGCCGAAATTTTCAAAAATTTCCGCAGCACCGGAAGGAATGTTGCCGTCAAGAAGCAGAGTATCGGCAACAAACCGGGTGGGAGCTGCAATGGCAAGCTGTTCTGTATCTTTGTAGAAATGGTCATTTACCTGATCGTCCATATAGGATTCCATGGACATATGGCTCAGGATATTGTTCAGTTCCGGGTCTGACGAGTCGAAGGGATCCACCTCCAGGAAGGACGGGAATGTGCCGCCGGAGAAGGTATTGATAAAGTCGTGACCGAACATATCTCCGCAGTAATGCAGCATAAAGCCCAGTGTGAAGGCGAGTGCTTCCTGACGTGCCGCGCTGGTTTTCAGCATCCGGTTCGTGGATTCGACAAGCAGGTCGAGCCATTCGCCGGAGGAGAGTCTCGAAGAAGTATCATAGGGATGGATATACATCTGACCTATGAGCATATCGGGATAAAAGTCCGGCCCGAGAGCTCCGGCGCGGAAGGCATCGGGGTAATTGAATATTGCAGAATAAAATTCGTTCGGAATGATCGTATTAGTCGCACCATAACCATACTCATTACCGCTGTGGTACGGGATGGAAATGTTCAGACTTTCATCTCCGTATGACAGCATTTCCATGCGGATAATGTTTGCGCTGTTTGTGTGCGACATATAGCTCCACGCCAAAGCATTCAGCGGGAGCATGGTGACGCACATCACTGTGGTCAAAAGCAAACAGAGCAGTCTTTTCAGTCTTCGTTTCATGGATAAGTGTTCCTCTCTTTTTTTGTGAATTAGTGCAGTATATTTGCCTAAAAATTGAGCGGTCGGATCAGCTGAATCCTCGTTCCGCATATGTTCCGCAAGCTATGTCTGCATCATTTCGTTTGTTTTTGTCATGGCCAGCTCCGCATCTGCCTGTTCATACATGAACATTGGCATAAACAACCGGAGAAACATACGGAGGAGGCAAACAGAACAGCGAATATTTTTTATCATTCTTTTCATGCTGTAACTCCCGATTCTTTTCTTCTCAAAATCCTCCATAACGGGATGAAGGACTTTGAGAAGACGGGAAGACAATGCTCCCCCCTCTGCTTCGTTATTTAACCGATGCAAGCGCAGCGTCTGCCTTGGCAATCAGCGCGGTTCTGTCACCGTAGGCTGCGGTGTCCAGTGCGTTAAAGGTATCCGTCGCCTGCGCTTCATCCAGCGTGCCGTCCTTCGCCGCCTTGATCGTGTCTGCGATGGACTTTGCGACGTTCAGCTGGCTCTTGAAGTTGTTTGCCATGTTGCCCAGTGTCTTCTGGATGCCGAACAGGGTGTCAAAATACTTGCAGACATCGTCGTAATCCTTTGATCCGGATACGCCGATGCGGAAGCTGTACAGCCCTGCGGTGTTGTGGAACAGCAGGCGGCAGTAGCACTTGGTTTCTTCCTTGCCTTCGGAATTCTTTACCTTTTCTTCTTCGTATTCGTAGCCGTACAGGTCGGCAATGCGGTATACACAGGCGTAAGTAGTCTTGCCGAACAGGAAGATCTTGTAACGATCATCCGTGTAGGCGATCAGACCGGTGGACGGAGAAACGTAAATGTATTCCCCGCGCCCCAGAGACTTCAGTTTTTCTTCCTTGTTCTTAGTCTTCTTCAGGGGAACAAAAATCTGATT
>JAFQFS010000088.1 GCA_017398585.1 Clostridia bacterium | reverse complement strand
TTACAGTAGGACTGCTCGCACTCCTGGGAATCGACCTGGACAAAACCCTTCAGGACGGCACCAGCGTGGGCGGAGCGTTCATCGAAGGCTTCAAGAAAGGCTTTGACACCGAAAAAATCACCGAGGCATTGAAGGAATGGGCAGACAACAACAAGGAAGTCGTGATAGGCATCGGCGCTGTGGTAGGCTTCAACCTTATCACCGGAATCGCCGGCAAGCTCAACGACCTGATCTCCCTCTTCAGAAAGGACAGCGGCGGATCCTCTGCAGCTGACACCGCAACCCTCGGCACAATGACGGTAACAAGCACAACCACGACCGTCAACGGTACCGTGGTCAACGTTTACGGCGCGACCGTGAACAACGCCAGCGGCAGCGGCGTAGGAACCGCCCTGAAGAACTTCCTGCCTTCTCTGGCAGGCGGAGCTGCAGGAACCGGTCTCCTTCTCGGCGGCGGAAAAACCATCGCCGGACTGCTCGGAAGCGGCGGAGCCAAGATCGCAGGTCTCCTCGGAGGAGGAACTGCGGCCGCAGGAGGCACCGCAACCGGACTGACAGCTGCAGGTAGCTGGTTGAGCAAACTGCTGACCCTCGGCTCGACTTCTTCCGTAATCGGCGCAGACGGAACCCTTCTCGCCGTTCAGGGAGGACTGGGCGGAACCCTCGGCAGCTTTGCAGGAACCCTCGGAAGTGGCGCCACAACGGCGGCAGGAGCCGCAGCAGTCGGTGGAGCTTCCGTCGGCGGAATCATCGGCGGCGTTCTCGGTCTCGGCTCTGCAATTATTGACCTATTCCAGGGTATCGGCAAGAGCAAAGAGGGCGACAAGAAGGCAGCCAAAGACGAATACTGGAAGGCAGGAACCAAGACCGGAATGGTCGGAGCAGGCGCAGGCATCGGCGCAGGCATCGGCGCTCTCTTCGGAGGCGTGGGTGCAGGACCCGGAGCGCTCATCGGAGCAGGCATCGGCGGAATTATTTCGCTTTTCACCGGCGACGCTGCAGGCAAGGCACTCTCCGACGGATCGGACGAAGGCGGCTGGCTTTCCAACGCGTGGGAAGGCACCAAGAAATTCTTCAAGGAAGACCTCGGAAAATTCTTCACGCAAACCATCCCGAAAGGCTGGAACAGCTTCTGGGGAGCAATCTCGAACTTTTTCACGACCACAATCCCGACCTGGTGGGGCGGCTTGAAGGAGAAGGTCTCGACCTTCTTCACAGAGACGATCCCGGAGAAATGGGACGAAATGTGGGAAGGAATCGGCGCCTTCTTTACGGAAGACGTGCCATACGCCATAGGCTACGCCTGCGGTAAGATCGAGATATTCTTCACCGAGACAATCCCCGGCTTCTTCGGAGACCTCTGGGACGGAATCAGCACGTTCTTCTCCGACACGCTCCCGACATGGGCAAGCGACGTCTGGAATAACCACATCGTCCCATTTTTCACAGAAACCATCCCCGAATTCTTCGGTGGAATTTTTGAAGCCATCGGAACCTTCTTCACCGATACCCTTCCCACCTGGGCGTCGGACGTATGGAACAACTCAATCGTTCCGTTCTTCACCGAAGACATTCCGAACTTCTTCAGCGGACTGTGGAATTCAATCTCTACATTTTTCACGGACACCCTGCCGACGTGGGCATCGGATACGTGGAATAACCATATTGTGCCCTTCTTTACGGAGAGCATCCCGTCGTTCTTCTCCAGCCTCTGGAATTCGATATCGACGTTTTTCACAGAGACGCTGCCTACCTGGGCGAGCAACCTCTGGAACAACAATATCGTGCCGTTTTTCACGGAGACAATCCCTGGCTTCTTCGCAAGCATCTGGGAAGCCGTGACGAAACTTTTCACCGAGGCGATCCCGACACTCGCATCGAACATCTGGGGCGCGATTTCCGGATGGTTCAGCAGCATCGGCGACTGGTTCGGAGACGTATGGGACAAAGTCAGCGGCTTCTTCGGCGCCGGCTATAACGACGCAAAGGGCAAGCACGCATGGGGCGGCATTATGCACTCCCCGCACGTGGGACTTGTCGCAGAAGACGGACCTGAAGCAATTATTCCTCTTTCGCCCAGCAAGAACGCAAGAGGACTCGACCTCTGGATGAGAGCCGGCGAACAACTCGGCGTCAGACCTTACGCAGAAGGCGGAATCGTGGGAGACATCCCCGAAGACATTCCGGTGACAACCTTCAGCGGATCCGGCGGAGGCAACAACGTCGAAATCAAGGTAGAGGTCAACCCGCAATTTGTAATCGAAGCCGGAGACGCAGGCTTTGATGGCGAGAGCTTGATCGCAGTCATCAAGGCACACATCCGCGAACTGGTGGACGACATCGGCGATGAGCTGGCAGAACGCCTCGCTCGCGTCTTTGCCAATATGCCTGTGAAGGGAGGAGCGTAACACATGGATTTATACCTGACCGAAAAAGACACCGGCTGGAGACTTTCATGGTGCCTCCTCCCGGAAAAGGTGAAAGCGAAGGCGGACAGCGACTTCATCACCTACAAATTCATCAACATCGGCGAAGTTAAAATACCGAGTGGACAGAAGCTCCGCACATTCTCATGGAGCGGAACATTCCCCGGACCGGCAATGCGTCAGATGCCGTTTGTAAAGACGGCGCTCTACCATTCCCCGAAGGAGATGATCACGTGCATCGAGAAGTGGAGGACGAACCGCACGGAGCTGGTGCTGATGCTTACCGAGACGCCGATATACGCCAACGTCTATCTGAAGTCCTTCACCTACGAGCCGACCGGCGGCGTGGGCAATTACGACTACACGATAGAATTCATC